>NZ_JBMFOX010000062.1:0-3609 GCF_049969415.1 Hadarchaeum sp. (SeqCode) | reverse complement strand
CTGGCAAACCGTGCATAATGTTCGTTAATACATCGCCGTATTGGCTTTTCAAGTAGGAATACGATGCCAGGAAGTCATAGTTGAAAGTTGATGGGATGATGAAGGCATTCAAAAGATACAGGATCATAACTCCCAAGAACCCTATCAAATAACCCTTCATGTAGCTTCTCGATGGATTTTTAACTTCACTACCGACGAAAGTGACGACCTCCATACCAGTCCATGCCCAAATAGTCCAGAGCAGCATATTGTAGGTACCTGTCAACATGCTATTGGGTGTGAGTGGTGTAATTCCGAGAGAAGTCGCTACTGTTTGATTCAGTGCAGCGTTCATTATAGCTTCAGCTGTACCATTACCATAGATCGCATCAAACCTTGAAATACCAGCATCTCGACCAGAAAGAGCAGTTACCGCGAGTGCGACCAGTGTTATGACTAGAGGAATTATGGTCAACAGCCTTACAGACCATTTTATCACTTTCATACCTGTGTAATTTATCATCCATATAACTAGGACGAGAATAAGTGCTATCAACAATTGATGAGTTGGATCTGTGAGAGAGTTTGCTATATTGATGAGCAGCTGGTTCCCGGATGCTAGTCCAGAGACAACTAGCGGTCCACTCATGGCTTTTATGCCTATGAACAGCAAATACCCTGAAGCCATCGCCGCTCCTCCGCCAACAATGAAATACCAGAATGGCAGAAAGCCGATTACTGGATGGATGACCCTCGAGACTACAACGTAAAGGCTACTCGTCCGCGGGAAGCTGGAGGCAATCATTATGAAAGCTACAACGAGTGGTAGAAACATGAGGCCGGCGATGAAAAAGGCCAGCGGTAAGTTTCCACCGTAAACCGATGGGTCACCCAAAATCTTCACAGCATAATACGTCATTCCTGAAGCAGCAGGTGTAGCTAAAACCCAAATTATTATATCGTACCAGTTAAGTTCCCTTACCAGTCCTGAAGCCCTCCTCACGAAAAATGTTTCTTCTTCTTCCAAGGTATACACTATTAACTTTTTGGTAAACTTCTGAAAAAAATAGGTTTATAAATATATCTATAGAAGCTTTGGGCCATTCCTATTATAACTTATCTCTAATTTTTTGTATTTTCGATTTTTAGCCTGAAATATTTACTATTGATTTTAAAGTTCATGACGAAAAGTATGAAGATGATGAATAGGTAAACTACCCCCGCCCTCTAGGATGGGATCTATGACGTCTCAAGATGAATAAATTTGCCTCCTCCGCTTGGCTAGGGGCACTAACATATTAATTCCCTTTTTCAGTAATTTGGCAATGGTGTGAGATGATGAGCGGGGGGAATTTCAATTATTGGTGGAATTGGTACGTGGAGTGGATAGCAGATGGGGACGCTTCTGCGAGAGCATCTTCTAGGGTATATGCTGTTGAGAGAACAGCTTTTCAGAACGTCATGGTTGTTGAACTAATTTCTCTCGGGAAAACTCTGATAATCGATGGCAAGGTACAGTCCAGCCTCTATGACGAATATGTATATCATGAGAGCCTCGTACATCCCCCATTAATAGCCCATGGCTCTCCTGAAAAAGTGTTGATTCTTGGTGGAGGGGAAGGAGCCACATTAAGGGAAGTGCTCAGATATAAGAGCGTGAGAGAAGTACATATGGTTGATATCGATGAGAAAGTCATCGATTTCTCAAAGAAGTTTCTTTTCGAATGGCACAGAGGCTCTTTCGATGATCCAAGGGCCAAGGTAATTATAGGTGATGGTAGAAAGTTTGTTGAAGATGCAGTAGCTAGGGGAGAGAAGTACGATGCAGTTATAATAGACTTAGTTGATCCTTTAGTGGGAGGACCTGCTGTTCACTTATATACAAGAGACTTCTACCAATTGATAAAGCAACTTATTGGAGAAGACGGAGTAATGGTGACGCAAGCGACGAGCCCAATCCTCTATCAGAGGATGTATGCAATAATACTCAATACGATCGCCTCAGTATTTTCGATCGCCAGACCTTATGCGACTTATATCAGGAGTTACAATGGAATCTGGGGATTCATTTTCGGCTCAGAGAAAACAGATCCGCTCAATTTTAAATCGGAAGATATCGACGCTAGAATAAAAAGCAAACTCAAAACGTCTCAAGAGTTGAAATTCTATGATGGTTTGACCCATGAGATGCTTTTCAAGTTACCAAAGAACATCAGAGATTCTCTCAAGCTATATAAAGAGATTTCTACTGATGATTCCCCAAAATACTTGGAAATATAATGCGAGTTTTTTGAGTGCCTTTTATAATGGATTTTCTTATTATTCCGTCGAAATCAATATAAAGCCTTCTAATCTATAATATTAAAACGAAGTCTCCGGGAGCTCAGAGGTTCGCCGTGGCCTAGCCCGGCGGCGCACGCGCAACACGGAGCTCTTGCTCCGAGAATGAGCGCGCTGCCTCCGGCTGCGGGAAAATTCTGCCTCTGAGCGTTTACCGGGGAACAGCAAAAATCTTATAAGCCATCAAGAGAATTCCAGATATCGCTATCAAGATGACGGCTCGAGGAGACTCCGTCTCACATACGGAGAGAACTCGAGTCCGAGATAGGCTGTGTGAGCATTCCCCCGAGAAAGTGTCGGGGAGGCGCGGAATTCCGCTGAGAAACGCGCCCTCCGACCTTGCGGCCGAACTCCGGTTGATCCTGCCGGACCCGACTGCTATCGGGGTGGCGCTAAGCCATGGGAGTCGCACATCCCACCGCCGTGGGGTGTGGCGAACGGCTGAGTAACACGTGGCTAACCTACCCTCGGGACGGGGACAACTCCGGGAAACTGGAGCTTATCCCCGATAGGCGGGGAGTCCTGGAACGGTTCTCCGCCCAAAGGGATGGGAGGGGGTTATCGCCTTCTATCCGCCCGAGGATGGGGCTGCGTCCCATCAGGTTGTTGGCGGGGTAACGGCCCGCCAAGCCTATAACGGGTAGGGGCCGTGAGAGCGGGAGCCCCCAGATGGGCACTGAGACAAGGGCCCAGGCCCTACGGGGCGCACCAGGCGGGAAACCTCCGCAATGCGGTAACCCGTGACGGGGTCACCCCGAGTGCTCCCCTTATGGGGAGCTTTTCCCCGCTGCAGGAAGGCGGGGGTAATAAGTGGGGGGCAAGACTGGTGTCAGCCGCCGCGGTAATACCAGCCCCACGAGTGGTCGGGACGGTTATTGGGCCTAAAGCGCCCGTAGCCGGCCCAGCAAGTTCCTGCCTAAATCACCGGGCTCAACCCGGTGACTGGTGGGAATACTGCTGGGCTAGGAGGCGGGAGAGGCCGGGGGTACTCCTAGGGTAGGGGCGAAATCCTATAATCCTAGGAGGACCACCAGTGGCGAAGGCGCCCGGCTGGAACGCGCTCGACGGTGAGGGGCGAAAGCTGGGGGAGCAAACCGGATTAGATACCCGGGTAGTCCCAGCTGTAAACGATGCGGACTAGGTGTTGGACGGACCTAGGGTCCGTCCAGTGCCGCAGGGAAGCCGTTAAGTCCGCCGCCTGGGGAGTACGGCCGCAAGGCTGAAACTTAAAGGAATTGGCGGGGGAGCACCACAAGGGGTGGAGCCTGCGGCTTAATTGGAGTCAACGCC
>NZ_JBMFOX010000061.1:0-3706 GCF_049969415.1 Hadarchaeum sp. (SeqCode) | reverse complement strand
TTAGGCGGTAGGTTAGGAATAGCACAGTTTACCGGTTCATTGGGAGGAGGATTTGGACTTATCGAAAATGCTGTGGCGGCAACACTTGCAGACCTAGACAACGACGGGTGGGTGGAAGTCGTAGCCGCTATTCGGCCCTGGACCGAAAACGCTACCCGAATAGTAATAGCCGCACGGAGGAAACAATGAGGCACAGCAAGAAGAAGTTTTTATTTGTTATATTTGTATTTATTATCTCGAGCATGGTTGTTTACGGGGAATGTCCCCACATATGTCCTGAGTGCCAAATGTGGCTATCTTCCCTGAAAACCAATGAATTAGGGGCCATAACTGAGGTTTGTGTGAAAGCAAAATGTGATCTATTTCCTTGGTGTTTTGAACTCCATGGCCAGGGAACCCTCGCAAGCATCAATGACACATTTCCAATCACGGAGCCAGATATGGATTTCTTGATTCTTCCACTCACAACTGCTCGTGTCTCAAGCGGTGTGGGTCAGTTCTGCGTGTCCGGGCCCTTCCAAATAAGCCTTCCTCTCCCAGGCATTGGAGAGGCTTTGACTGGGCGAGGTACAGTTATTAACTTTACCGTTGGCTCTATAAAATTCAACAGTTGTTTGAGTAAATGTCCATGTTTTGGGGGTAATGGAAATAGGTCCCTGTGTGGACCTAAACGCGGTTGATGAACATCCCTACCATAAGGTTATATTAAACATGCGCGCAAGCGATCCAAATTGTGACCTTGTGTGCGCCGGCTACGGAGGAATTTAACCAGGAGAATTTGTCGTTCCCAAGACTCCAACAATTACCGTCATACAAATGGTCTGTAGTTGTGATGAAGACCAGGTTTATAAGCCTTTGGATCCGTGTAATGCGAAGGCCATCTGGGCGTGGGCGCAGGATGCAAAGGGGAACAGAGCTGTTTCAGACCCCCTCATAATCAAACCTCCAAACCAGCCGCCCGCGGTGTTGACAAATTATTCTAAGGTCACCGAGGTCGGAATTAGCCCTGGGAAGACAGTGTCCGCCACTGTTACTGCCACCGATCCCGATGGGGACACGATCACCTTGGAGAAGGCTATCGGACCAGGGCGCTTGCCCAAAGTCAGTGGTCAAGGTTGGGTCCAAGGAACCTGGAGTTGGGACGTCCCTCTTTCCCTTCCCTCTACCTATTCCGACTACGTGGCCATTGTTGCCCGGGACATCTGTGGTGATGCGGACTCCGCGGTACTCCATTTGCATACATTGAATCCGCCGAAAGCAACGGACGCTCATGTGACCGTGCGGCGCGGAGAGGAGACGCTGACCGAGACCTACGCCTACGTCCACGATCCCGACAGCACTTGGACTAAGGTGCAGGTGGGACCCACGCCGGCTGCCGGGTTGAGCGTCTCCGCCCATGTAGAGGACGATCCCCTCGGGTCCGGGATGGGTGGGTTCATGGTTGTCTTCGAGGTCACCGCGGCCTCGTTCTTATGCCCCGGCACCTACGAGGTGCCCTTCACCGTGGCTGACCCGGACGGCCTTTCCTCCGCGGGGACCCTGTATGTGCGGGTGGTGGGGAACAGGGCTCCTTTGGCCTCCCCCATTCCACTCACCGGCGAGACCACGGTGACCCTCACCCCCACGGGAGTTGTGGCGGGCCCGGTGGTGGTGCGAGGCGAGGTCTTCGATCCCGATGGCGACCAAGTCTTCGTGGAAGCCCCGGGAATGCCGCCCCAGTACGCGGGCTCCCTTTCCACCTTCCTTGGATCCCTGGTCTCCGTGTACTTCCCTTACCCTGAGGCCGGGGACGATTACTGCCGGGCGGTGCGGGAGGGGGACGTGATCGAGGATCAATACACCATAATCCTCCGCGATAGCTGCGGGGCCACCACCGAGGTGCCCGTCACCATACGCATCCGCGTGGTGGACAAGGTCCCGCCCAGCATCATCTATCCCGCGCGGGACGAAACGGCGGATTGTAATGGTCAGGGGAACGGCGCAGAGCCTCAGGCGTGGCTGGCCGATGAGGATGGGGCATGCATTGCCGTTGGAATAAGAAGGCCGTAGTATGAACGGGTTGGAAATTTCAGGGAAGAATAGTGAGGACACAAAGGAGGCGAGAAGGGAAACGAAGGCGATGTTTACGAGCGGTGCAAAACGAGGGCGAATTCTACCGCTGGTAGTGATGGCGTTAGCAGGGGTTGGTGTGCTAAGTTTTGGTCGGGATACAGAGCCAACCGTTGAAGAGCTTCTCCCCGTGGCACGAGCTCCTTAGTCGCCAATCGGACTTCAAGTCGGTCTACCATACGTTTTTGGGACAGGGGGTTTTGATGAAGACAACATGGCAGACCTCCTGCTGTTAACAATGATTCCCAACGAACGAGTATGGCGTTCGGTGTTGTTGATTAACAATGCCGGAAATGCTTTTCATCCTTAGGTATTGCTCGATGAAGAGCAAACAGATGTTTACGGGTCGTTCGGAGTATTTAAGCAAGGAGGTTATGATGCGAAGCAAGCAAGTGTGGATCACAGTTTGTTTGATTGGATTGGTCGCCACAAGCAGCGGTATTTGTTCTGAATTTCGGGTAGGGAATATCCACAAGGAGTGGTTTCCTCCCTCGTTGACCATACTAGAATTCCATGTGGGGGAAGCCGTATCGCTAGAAGTTGGGGATTTCGACGGTGATGGGTGGGTTGACCTAATCGTTGGGGTCTACCACACAAAAAGTGGACGTCAGCTTTTGGTCTTCTATATCCCCAACACAGGAGATGGTCACTTCGTTAGCCCATGCCTGGTGGCCGAAAGTCCCGAGTTGGAAAGCGCTATTCAAGGGGCCGGCGGTGAAGGGGTAGTCGTGGATCTCGATAACGATGGGAAGTTAGACGTGGTTACATTTTACGCCCTCACCATTATGGAGAATGGCACACCCAGCGTGAAGAACTACCTCCTGGTGCTGTGGGGGAATGGGGACGGGACCTTTCGCCAGCAGTGGCTAGAGATGCCGCTAGTAGTTTACACTTTTATGCAGCCTGTGAACCCCATTGCCGTGGGCGATTTCGACGGCGACGGCCTTAAGGACATTGCTTACTCGAAGTTTTACCCTCCTTCGGTGGAAATCCTTTACAACCGTGGGAACTACACTTGGGAAAAAACGGAAGGCTCCGGAATTTTAACAGAGGGTGAGGGCTGCGTAGCAATACCTCTCAGCCTTGCCGCCAGCGACTTCGACGGGAACGGAAAAAGCGATTTGGTGGTGGGGGGATTCTGCGTATTTAACGCTGATGAACCACAACAGCAGGAGTACAAAAGGTTTGTAAAAGTCTTCTTTGCCGAGGATGAAGGGCGATTTCAAGAGACATTTGGTTACATATCGGATGTTCCCGATCTAACTCCCCTGGCACCTTCTCTGTATATTACGGATCTCACCGGTGATGAAATAGAAGATCTCGTGATCACCAAACCATTCAGGAAGCAAACGCCTCAGGAGCTCTACCTCGATCGCGAGTGGATCGACCAGATCGTTTTATTCATTAGGGGAACGCAAACAGTGAGGTTCTTTGGCCCGGTAACCATGCAAGGTGTATGGGGAGGGATTTTGATCTATTTGGAAGGTAAACTACCATCTTATACGTTTATCGGCCTTTCCTTAGGCGGTAGGTTAGGAATAGCACAGTTTACCGGTTCATTGGGAGGAGGATTTGGACTTATCGAAAATGCTGTGGC
>NZ_JBMFOX010000060.1:0-3804 GCF_049969415.1 Hadarchaeum sp. (SeqCode) | reverse complement strand
CACCCCTTGCAGGAGAGCTTCGTTCCCCGCGGGGCCCGCAC
This sequence comes from Hadarchaeum sp. (SeqCode), assembly GCF_049969415.1. Classification (NCBI taxonomy): domain Archaea; kingdom Methanobacteriati; phylum Hadarchaeota (SeqCode); class Hadarchaeia (SeqCode); order Hadarchaeales (SeqCode); family Hadarchaeaceae (SeqCode); genus Hadarchaeum (SeqCode); species Hadarchaeum sp. (SeqCode). The sequence continues at coordinate 3,763 of NZ_JBMFOX010000060.1, read as the reverse complement.
CTCCCGTACCTGCCCGACGACCACCTTCTCCCCTCCTTACCTTGCACCACTAATTAATATTATAATCTTTAGATGACTTTGCTCAAGACAGAGGCGTTATCTAAGAATTTTGGCGGGCTTAAAGCTGTGGATTCAGTATCACTTGAGCTCAACCGACACGAAATTTTAGGATTGATCGGCCCAAACGGGGCTGGGAAGACTACGTTTATCAACTTAGTAACGGGGGTTTTAAGCCCGGACAGCGGCAGAGTATGGTTCAAAGGTCATGACGTGACGAGCTTGCCCGCGTTCAAACGGGCGCGATTGGGCATGGTTCGGACATTTCAAATATTACGCCCTTTTATCTCCCTTTCCGTAAGGGACAATATTTTAGTTGGGCTGTCTTATCGGTATTGTGACCACCTCTTCGCTATGCTAACTCGTCGGGACAGCAGGACAATTAAGCAGCAAATCGAGGAAATTTTGGCGATTACCAGCTTAGAACGCTGGGCTGATTACCCAGCCGGTGCACTGCCTGTGGGTATTCTCCGCCGTGTTGAGATCGCAAGAGCCCTGGCCTTAAAGCCTGAATTGGTTCTTCTCGATGAACCAGCAGCGGGTTTAAACGATCAAGAATTGCAAGAAATCCGCCACTTTATTGCTAACCTCCGTGAGACGCTGGGCCTCTCTATACTTCTTGTTGAACATCGAATGAGATTCGTCATGCAAGCCTGCGATAGGATTGTGGTAATGCACCGCGGTCGCATTATCGCTGCTGGTAAACCCGAAGAAATCGCAAACGATCCATTGGTAATTGAAGTATATTTGGGGCAACCAAAGGGGACCTAATGCTACTTGAAGTGCGGAATATCCAAGTATCTTATGGACGGATAACAGCCCTTTGGGGGGTTAGCTTACAAGTAGAACCAGGGGGACTTGTGGCGCTAGTGGGATCAAACGGAGCTGGAAAAACAACGACTTTAAAAGCTGTCATGGGGCTTGTGCCGAAAAACAGCGGACAAATATTTTTTGAAGGAAAAGATATAACTAAATGGACCCCGTGGAAAATTTCTGCCCACGGTTTGGGATTGGTTCCAGAGGGTGCTCGTGTGTTCCCAGATTTGACTGTTAAAGAGAATTTGGTTATTGGGGGATTCTGTGTGAATGATAAAAAACTTCTAAAAGAGCGCATGGATTATGTATGGAAACTCTTCCCTGTGCTCCGCGAACGGCAACACCAAAGGGCTGCTACATTAAGCGGAGGCGAGCGGCAAATGCTCGCTATTGCTCGGGCACTAATGGGTAAACCGCGCCTCCTCCTTGTTGATGAGATTTCAATGGGACTGATGCCCATTTTAGTAACACAAGTGTTTGCCATACTTAAAGAGCTAAATATTCAAGGAACTTCCATACTTATCGCGGAACAAAATGTACTTGATACATTAGCGATAGCCTCATTTGCTTATATAATTGAAAATGGCCGCGTCGTGCTTTCCGGCCCTTCCCAAGAACTGCTTAATAACGACCACGTCAAAACAGCATATCTAGGGTTATAAATGGGCAATAAACGGGTGAAAGGCGCCCTCTTAGCCCTTTTTTCAGCAGGCTTGTGGGCAAACATTGGAGTATTAGCACGTTTTATTTATAGTTTCGGTGCAGACCCTCTTTTTGTTGTAACCGCTAGGGCTGTGTTTGCCGCCGTGTTGAGTTTCATCGGGATTGGTTTGTTAAACCCTAAAGCTCTCAAGCTTCAACCATGGCAGATACTGTTGTGCATGTGTTACGGAACAATTGCAATAGGTGCGAATTTCGCGTTATATTTTTATGCTATAAAATTTACAACTATTCCGATTGCTGTCACGCTGATTTACACTAACCCCATATTCGTCATCGTTCTTTCAAGTTTGTTTTTTCGCGAAAAGCTCCAGAAAATGCATCTTCTTGCTTCTACATTGCTTTTGGTTGGCATCTGGTGTTTGGTTGGTGCGCCTGTTACTTTTGTTTCGAGTGAAAATTTGCAAGGCGCTGTTTTCGCTTTTGGCTGTGCTTTGACAATCGGCGTCTATAACGTCTTTGGAAAGCGCTTGCTTACAAGAATCCCCCCTTGGTCGATACTCACCTATGCCTTATTGGGAGGGAGCGTAGCGCTTCTTGGTTTGTGGTCGACCATCAGCCGGAGTTTACCTAAGCTTTCTTTTCCAGCATGGTTAAGCATATTTTTATTAGCGGTCGGACCAACAATTTTGGGCTATGGCTTATACTTGAAAGCTATTGAAAATATAGGCCCGTCAACATCAGCGATTTTGGCAACAACTGAACCACTCTTCGCAACGCTCTTGGCCTGGGTTATTTTTCGTGAAAGAATCACCATGGTACAAGGGGTTGGAATGTGTATAGTATTGCTAGGTGCATCGCTTACATATATTGGTAGACCGGTTGTAAAAAGTTAGGCTGTGCCAACAGTGCCTCAAGGAATGCGTCTGCGTCGCGTGACAGCTTTCCGTCAACTCTTCTACAAAGCTCCGTAGTCCGTGCCTACTGGCCGTTCATTTGGGTTGCTAAGCACAAGGTACACAAGGTACAAAAGCTTCTCTCACGCCTCCTCGCGGCAGAATATTTTCACCACCTTCGTTCGCCGCTTCACTTCCTTGGCCAATCGCTCCAACTGGTTTGTGGTGTAGAGGTACCTCCTGATAGGCTTTGGATGGCGAAGGAAGGCAAGTAGAGCGTGAGATTTGGCCTCCCAACGCGCGACGATCCGGGGATAGCTCAAGCCCCAACGCTCCCTTCGCCTCTTCTCCTGTTTCCGCGCGGTACAAAGCTCTTAGGTCCCCGGCCAGGGCTTCCCGATCCTTCCTCCTCGCCTGGTTCAAGGCGGTGCGCACACAATGGAGGAGAGAAAGCCCAATCCGCGTCCGGGAAGATCTTCCGGATCGCCTCTTTAAGACCTGGAAGGTCGTCAGTAACGAAGATCCGGACCGTTTTGACCCTGCGCTTCTTCAGGTCCTTGAGCCCTCCTCCCAGTTCCCCGCGCTCTCCCCTTCGGCCCCGAACAGCCAGAATCCCAAGACCTCCCGGCGACCATCGGGCTTGATCCCGAGAGCGATGTACACCGGCTCCTTTGCGGTCCTGCCGCGGCGCACCGAGAGGAAGGTCTCGTCCAGGTAGATTGCGTAGTACTCGGCGTCCAGCGGCCTCCCCCGCCAGGCCCTCACCTCCTCTTCCACCACCTGGGTCAAGCGGGAGATGCTCTGGGGGGAGTAAAAGGCGCCGTAGACGGAATCCAAGAACCGGGAGATGGCCCGGGTGCTTACCCCCGAAGCGTAGAGGGCGAGGATGGCCTCGGAGAGCTCCAAAGAGGTGCGGCGTCGGTAAGGGAGGATCCTTGGGTGAAAGTAACCCTCTCGCACACGGGGGACTCTCAAGTCCTCCAGTGGCCCAAGAAGGGTGAGGAGGTCCTGGGTGTAGTAACCGTTGCCCTTGGTGGGATGGTCCTCCAGGTAGATCTCCCACTCCTCCTGCATGAGGGACTCCAGAAGCCCCTTGACCATATTTAGGGCTTGAAAACTTGGACAGGGTTTTCCCGGGAAAATGTCTAGGTCCGGTTGTAGTAGGAGCGCAAAAGAAGGGGGGCATGGTAAAGGTGGATGAAGGGTCCATCTTCCCGCAGGTCCGGAAACCCGGCTCCTAGCACCCCTGGACTGCGATTAGCTTCGGAACGGTGCTTAGAAAACGATGCCGCGGTCTAAACAAAAGCGCTTCAGGCGGTCGGTGAAGGCTGCGC
>NZ_JBMFOX010000059.1:0-3822 GCF_049969415.1 Hadarchaeum sp. (SeqCode) | reverse complement strand
TAAACTCTCTTACAATATCGTTGAAATTCACAATAACTGCATCTTGTCCGATCCACTGGCTTCGGAATAGAGTCGGATTGGATGATCTTGAACATACGTTCAATGTCTTTTTTGAGTTCCCCCTTCTCCTCTGGGAATATTTTTACCCAAAAGATTCGTCTTGAGGGCAGAATATAAATCAACCCACGCGACACATGTGCTCCGAGCGATTTTTCGAGTAAAACAGCATAGGCAATTATCTGTTTTCTCCAAGCCCGCGTAACACAGCTAAGATTGGAATATTTGACTTCAACGGGAATAATTTCTCCCGAGGCAAGTTTTAAAACAGTATCTACTTTGCCGCAAAGACCTAGTTCTTTATCTTCCAGAAACAAATCGTGAAGAATTTCTGATATCTCTTCTCTTGGGATCCCATAAATGGTCATCCTACGCTTACATCTTTCTTCCTCTTTTTCATGTTGGGTTTTGGCAAAATCCATCTTTTTTAAAGGTGGTGGAGTGAATCCCAGTTTTCTGCAAAAGTACAGCTCCCGAGGACAATAAAAATACATGAAAAGCTCAAGTACAGTAAACTCACCAGTACTGGGTGAAACCTTCATACCTTGGCACTTCTCCCCTTAAAAATTTGGCAATTTGTCTTGCTTGACGGAGAATCGTATCGCTCCAGTTTAACTTGCATTCTCCCAATCGAATGCTCGATTGAAGTTCTGAAAGAAATTCTTGTAAAAATAACCTCCGCGTTTCTTCTTTCATAAGGCAAACGCCATCCAGCATTTCGAACCCATCTTTTGAAACCATTTTCTTACTAGCTAACTTAAACACAAATTTATCCACGACATGAGGTCTAAACTCTTCCATTAAGTCAAGCACCATACTTGGTTTACCAGGCTTATCCGCGTGGAGAAATCCACCATACGGGTCTAAACCAGCATAATGAACTGCTCTCCAAACTTCTCCCATCAAGATTCCGTATCCATAATTCAACATGCTGTTTGCTGGATCTGTTGCATATCTCCCGCTCCGGTCTCTGAAACCAAACTCCTTTAGTATTCCGCTGACCACTCCCCAATATTGTTGTGCAGCCCTACCTTCAATATTCAGTAAATTTTCTCTCCCATCCTCTATCTTTTCGCCCTCAATTGTTGCCAAATCGTTCAATAATTTTTCAATTTCCTCTGTGGCGGAATAAAGTCTTTCAGCTAGTATAGGATTGGTGTCAACTCTTCGTTTCGCAAGGGTATAAAGAACAGCTTTTTGGTTTTTGATTTTTGCTCTAACAATCTCTCTCGCTATCACCAATCCCCTTTTGTCGCGGTAGGCAAAGTACTGCTCTTTTCTTGTGCTCACGGTTTTCATCATGGGCGGCATGAGGACGGCCATCATATCTCCACGAAAGTCTACTATCAAAACGTTAACTCCGTTCTTAGCCAGCAGTTGTAGCGCGTCTGTGCTCACCGAACCTTTCCCGGAAATTATGACTTGTTCTAGATTCTGCGGAGATATTCGTTGCAACGTTCCGCTTGTCTCCTTGACCACCAAGGTTTCCCCCTTTACTCCCAAAAATTTTCCGAAACCATCTATTACCAGCCTCATGTGCACACCTCGAAGAACATGCAGTTGGGAGGACAATCCTTTGGCCTGCCTGGATCCTTGCTTTGTGCGACGCATGCCATTTTCTTATCCCGCTCTTCGATCCACCAGTTTCTGATATCGTCGTTTATGAAGAATAGATCCTTGTCGATGACCACCCTGCCGTTTCTGAAGCTCACGTGGACTGAACAGCCCACATCAATTGGGATTTCATAGAGACTTTCGAACACCAAAGCATAGCCGGTGGGATAAAGGCGGTAAAAGTCGCGCTGTGGTCCTCCAACCTTGACATCGAAAATTATGTGGCGGAGGTAGTCGTAGCAGTCCACGCTCAGCGTCCCGCTCAGGCCCAAAAGCCTACCGGTGAGCTTGTGCTCCACAAGGAAAGGTATGGCGGTGGCCAACAAATCCCTTTCCTCAGCATAGGGGTGGGCGGCCTTGGCTTCCAAATAGGCAGCCTTGACTTGGCTAAGAGTCAGATCCCACAGAGGCTCAAGGCAAGAACGAATAACTTCCGGCTTTTCCACCTGGACGCGGCGCTCAAGCTCGCCCTTCCACCAGTCCTCGAAACTAAGGCTGAAGTCACCCCCCCTTGTTCTGCCAAACACGTGCTCAAGCAGGTTATGCGCCGCCGCCCCCAGCGTTATTTCGTGGGTCCTCTTGCCAGATTTTTTCTCAACGTACATCAAGTAAACATCGCGGCTGGTTGGACAGAACTTACCGCAGACAGAAAACATAGAAATAGGCTCGGAGTAATAGGGCTTCAACGGCTCCTTCCACCAGTTCCAGCCTCTGAGCTCCTGCGTGACGCCTACCTCCCTAGCGAGAGGCAAGATACGGTTAATCAGGAATTTGTGTTCCGGAGCTGAAAGATAAAACACCATACCTAAATAATCTTGACCTCCTCCTTTTCAAGGATTTCTGATGGCTTTTCTGAGACAATCCTGCACAGCCTAACGCAACGATCACAGAGGGGAACCACATAGATAATGTCCCTTTCGCCACCAATATAGTTGCGCAGTTCCCGGACTAAGATCTCGCGGTCGTGAGCGTTCAGCTCACCCTTGAAGGCGCTGTACTGGACGCGCTGGAGGCCGTAGTCAAAGAGGCGGCTGGCGAGCTTAGTCCTGACCTCGTCGGAGCTTATGTCGTAAATTACTAAAGCCAACATGGGCTTTACCATAGTTTTTGACTTCAGCGAAGGCCAGCTAAATGGCCTCACTTTTTTTATCGCCTCCTGATGTTTTATCCTTTCGCTCTTCTCTAGTTGATAGCTAATACATTCCAAACTGCATTATAATTACTTCTTTTTCCATTTTCAGCGTTTTAATCGGACTTTTTCGAGCACCAGCTATATTCATCAGAAGAGCGGAGGTTTTTAACCCCACCGGCCTCGGCCAGCCTCGCTATCACTAGTCGCTAGGCATATATATAGCAAAACCTAAGAAAAAAGACTTAATCGGGTCGAAATATCTTCACCGAGCTGAGCGGCCGTGTTTAGACCTTAGGAGTAAGTATCAAAACTGAAGGAGATCGGATTCTCGTCCCTTATCTCCTGCCGCTTCAATTCTCGGCTTTCAGCGAAATGAAGTTGGAAGGGCAACCCACTTTCAGAACAGTGGAGGAATATACGAAGACCCCGTGGCCCTTAAGTGATAGTACCCTGACCGCATCCTAAGATTTTGGTTCAGAGCATAGCTGGAGCGAAGAAGATCAATATTATCCAGACAGTCTGGCCCCGTGAAAAAGAGTTTACAATGGCCTGAAACAAGGCTAGGTAGGTCCCTGTTTTCCGTGGCTTTCTAATTTGAAGGAAAACCATACGGCACTCAGAGTTCGGTAATAAAAAACCAGAGGCCAAGATCCGCAAGCAGAGAACCCACATAGCTGTCCGAAAATTTCAAATGCACTGGAGCCCATTGGTTGGCTGTAGGAGACCCATATGGTGAAGCTTCGATTCATGTATAAAGAGTGTGAGAAAGAATTTGATTTTGACGTTGGCAAAATCTCTTTTCCGATTGGAGAGGAACGCCCTTATTTTGAGAGAACCATCGCGTGCCCCAGATGTGGGGTTTTATCACTGGGCGAAGTCGAGCTGACCGAGCTTGGGCAGACCCGATTAACGGAAATCCTTATGTCAAGACTAAAAATTTGACGATCCGCCGCAACCAACTAAAAACTTGAGAAGGCATAAAAGCTACTAACCAAAGCACATACCGTATGTTACAGTAA
>NZ_JBMFOX010000058.1:0-3901 GCF_049969415.1 Hadarchaeum sp. (SeqCode) | reverse complement strand
TTTCTAAAGCTTGTAAAGAGTGAGGAGGCAACAATCAGATGAGCGTTATAGAACAGTTTAAGCGGTCTTTCGTCATAGCTGAGAAGGACATTAAAATTTACTATTCAAAAGGTCCCGTAATCATTTTTGGACTCGTTTTCCCATTATTTTTAGCTTTGGCCTACGTGATCGGGCGGAACATGCCACTCAAAGAAGTTTTGCCCGGATTAATTGGTATGACCACGTTTTTTACAGCCACATCTGTTGGTCCCTCTATCGTGCCTTGGGAAACCCGGTCAAAAACCCTTGAAAGGCTTCTTTGTTGTCCAGTTGCCTTTTGGACAATTATTGTCGGTGACATGCTTTCCTCCTTCATTTTCGGCCTCATAATCTCAGGAATTTCACTAGTGGTCGCGTTGGTAATCGGCGTCGAGCTGCTAAACTTTATGATACTTCTCGTGGGGCTGGTCCTCGCAACCTTGTGTTTCGCTGCTCTAAGCGTTTTGCTTTCAGCTTATCCGCCCACAGATATACCCGCCACCTCAATGATGCTTTCGTCTCTAGTCAAGTTCCCACTTGTTTTTATAAGCGGTGTCTTCATACCGGTGGACCAGTTGCCGCCCTGGGGCGCGGCCATAGCTTCCATTTCACCGCTCACATACTTCACAGATATGATAAGACTGCTATTCTTAGGCAGGGGTTTTTATCCACTCGCACTGGACTTTCTGGTGATTACGGCTTTCACGGTAGCGTTTGCGACTGCCGCCATAAAGTTACATGAGAAGACCCTTGCAAAACGGTTGAGTTAATTAAACTGATGACAAAAACTTATCATTTTGTGCAATCCCTGTTTCTTCTTTTTCCCAACACCATCCTAAACTCTCCTGATTGTGTTCCTCACAGACGAGCTATCTCAATCCCAAACTCTCAACGCACAACCTAAACTCAACTTCGATCTAACCGTTAACCGCATCCTGTTCGCAAAAAACGACCTTGTGCTGATCAAACATTCACCAATCATCCCTTACTTATTTGAACTCGGCTGGGCCAATGAAAGTTCCAGTAAATTGAAGTATTTTCCAATCAAGCTGTTAAATCCCTACCTGCTCAGAAGCTGACCCCTCTTCAAAACAAACATCAAACAGGATAACTTCAACCTGTTAACTAGCCTCAGCCCCTCCACATTTCCGGCCAATTCAAGCCCGAGCTACTCGCCGGGCTGAATTTACCCAAATAAACTGGTGTCAATCAGTGCAGGCGCTCACTGTGGTTCACCAGCCGACCCTCGATGTAAGCATGCACCGCCTCATCAATGTTGGCGATGTCGGTCACTATCGGCTGATACCGGCCTGTTTCACGCTCTCATAAGCGCCTGCCCCCATCCCCCGCACCAAGAGTATCTGACAATCAAAGATGACAGCAATCATGCTCTCGTGACGGGACTGGGCGAAGGACCCGAAACCGTGTCCACGTGAATCGAGTGAATGAGTCTCCTCAGCATGCGACTCGCCAGCAAACTGGGCGTGGCCCATCTTGCCGCGGATCTCGTGTAAAACGATTTTCCCGTTCTCGACCGTAACGACGACGTAGAACGAGGCACGGCCAAAGTGCTGGCTGATGGTCACGCCATCCTCAGACACAGCCGCGATTTTTATGACGCTGCCCCTTACTTGTGGGCGCTCAGCCATTTTTTTATCTCCTGAACCTCCGGCACCCTTCCGCTCACCACTAGTTTGCCGTCTATCATGACGGATGGGTTGTCGGTGACGCCCCTTTTCAGCATCTCCATCTGGTCGTAAACATGGGTCACCTCTGCCTTAATGCCCAGCTCCTTGACCGCCTGTTTGCAGTTCTCCTCGGTCTTCTTGCACTTCGGGCAGCCCACGCCAAACACCTCTATTTTCACCATAGCCTCACCTCCCTTGTCCTCGTTATAATCCTCCAATAAAGATCATATAAAGAAAGCCGGCGGCAGCGGCCCAGAGCACCGCAAGCACTGCATAGGTCCCGACTGTCTTCCATCCGATTAACCTCGAAACGCCTATCATTGAAGGTATTGAGGACATCGGGGCACCCAGCAGGAACGCAAGGGCAGCGCTGGCGGACATCCCCGCGCCAATGAGGGCTTTGACAAAGAATACCTCCACGAGGGTGGGTGTGTAAAGAGGAACACCTATCGCTGCACCGAGGACCACTCCAAGCGCCCCCGTGAAGTACGTCCCGATGATGTCACGGGGCATGTACGCGTCGATAAAGCTCACCGCCGCCACGCCGATAAGAAGGTACGGCAGCACCATTCTCACCAGCGCATACGCCTCTTTCAATGAGTTCATCGACTTTTCACGGAAATCCATCTTAACTATCACGGCGGCCTTTGCGGCTGAGATCTTACCAAATTTTTCCTCAACGGCTTTTCCCCATGGTGTCTTCGCGACAGCATAACCGATCAGGATCGCTCCCAAAAAAGCAAAGCCAAAACGCGCCCCGGCGATCAGCGGCGAGATAAGCTCCGAGGTGAACAGTATCGCAAGGAAATTTGCAGCAGGCGCCATCAGCAAGAAGCTCAGGGCCGGACCGATGCCTGCTCCGATGGCTATTATGCCGCCGAAGATAGGTATCATGGCGCACGAGCAAACAGTCAGGACTGGGGCAAACAGGGCGGCCAGGACGTAGGATTTTACGCTCTTGCTCGAGAGATAGTCTTTCATCTTCTCCCGAGGGACGAACGCCTCTATGAAGCCGCCAAGCATAAAGGCAAACAAAAAGGCCCCCCATGCCCTAGTGAGATAACCAGCAACGTAAACAAACGGGATCAAAATCGGATTATAAGAGCTAAGATTTCCGTAATCGTATACTGGAGTCAGCGGTTGTCCAGTGGCCTTGGGGTACACTATGGCAAACAAACCGAAAAGCAAAAGGGCCCAAGCCAGCGCTGCCAGCGCGGTAGACTTGCGAGGCATCCCGATCATTCCTCCTGACACGCGGTTCTTTTTAGGAAATCCTTTGCTCCAGCCACCGGGAAATTACGTTTATCTGAGGCTTCTATGCTAAAGTTCCTGTATAAAATCGACCATTCCTCGACTGTTGGTAGGATAACGGCTAAATCGAGAAAATTTGGATTTTCTATTTTTGCGCCAACAACGGCATCCCCATCTGTTTCAACGGGCTTTGCCCCAGCCATGTAATTTCCCCCCCATAACCCCCTAAGTATCCCCTGTGCAGAAATTCTCGCCAACTACCAACTATTTTCATCCGACCCCCTCTTTAATTACATAACGGAAGCTTATATATACTTTTTTGTTACAAATTGTAATATGATAATCATGGATGGTGTCGACAAGAAAATAATCTCATGCCTCCAAGAGGACGGGCGGGCCTCTCTTTCTGAGATGGGCCAAAAACTGGGGCTTTCCCACGTGAGCGTGAGAAATCGGCTAAAAAATCTGTACGAAGGTCTGGTCAATGTTTCCGCCGGACTCAACGCTGAGCAACTTGGTCTCCGCATCGCCATTATAAATGCCGAAGTCGAAACACCTGAACGCTTGAGAGAACTCACTGACCTATTTTCAAAATGTCCCCGAACTTTTTTTATAGCCACCACGACCGGTGCTTACAACGTTATGATGATCATGATTGCAGAAGACGCTGACACCTTGAACGCAATCTTAGAGGCCTGCTCCATAAGAGCTCGAAAAGGCATCAGGCGCTCGGAAGCAACTGTTGGGGAAGCGCCCATCATTCCCAAGTATCTTCCCATTAAAATTGTGCCAGACAAAAAAATGGAAATAGCTCCATGCGAAATCAACTGCGGAAAATGCCTGCGCTACAAAAATAAAAAATGTCTCGGCTGCCCTTCAACCAAATATTATCGCGGCCCACTCTAATTTTCCATCTTTTATTCAAGACATGAAATTTATTTCTC
>NZ_JBMFOX010000057.1:0-4127 GCF_049969415.1 Hadarchaeum sp. (SeqCode) | reverse complement strand
CCTGGATGCTCTGGCCGATCAGGTTGTCCCCCAGATACATGAGGAAGGGGTCATCGCCCAGGAATTCCCGGGCCACCATGACGGCGTGAGCGAGGCCCTTGGGCTCCTCCTGGAGGATAAAAGTGAAATTGAATTGCCATGGGTTTACGGAAAGGGCTTCTTTGATGCGCTCCCCAGTCTCAGGGGCGATGATAACCCCTATATCCTTTATTCCCGTGCTTTCGATTTGGTCCATGACGTAATGAAGGATTGGTCGGTTGGCGACGGGGACAAGCTGTTTAGGAAGGGTGTAGGTCAGAGGACGAAGCCGGGTGCCTTTTCCTCCGCAAAGGACCAACGCCTTCATTGTTCAATCGCCTCCTTAATCCTTTGGATTTGGGCTGCAAGTGATTCTTTCCAATGAGGCATGATATCCAACCCCTGGACTCTGAGCATGAAATTCTCCAGGACAGAGTTGGCTGGCCGTTTCGCCGGAGTGGGAAATTCGGCACTGGTCACCGGCCTCAAAGTGATAGGTCTTAGGCCCTGGGTGTTAGGTATTAGGTGCACTGAGCCGTCAGGGTTACTTTCCGCTTTATAGCCCACGCACTTGAAGATCTCCACAGCGAACTGGAATCGGGTGCAACTCCCCTGGGATGTGCAGTGATAGAGTCCATAGCAGTGGGTTTCGATCAGGAGCTTAATCTGGTGAGCCACGTCCCCAACAAAGGTAGGGGTACCCCGCTGATCTTTAACGACCCGTATTTCTTCCTGCTCGCGTGCAAGTTTAAGCATTGTTTTGACAAAGTTTCGTCCGTGAGCGCTGTAGAGCCAGGCAACTCGCAGAATGAAGGAGCGCGGGTTTTGCTCCCTAACCATTTGCTCTCCTACGAGTTTAGACCAGCCATAGATGTTCACCGGATTGGGAGGGTCATACTCTAAATACGGTTCATCCTTTCCCCCATCGAAGACGTAATCAGTGCTGATGTGAACAAGCTTCGCCCCCACCTCCCGCGCCGCGATGGCTACATTCCGTGCTCCAACCGCATTGACAAGAAAAGCCTTCTCTCGGTTACTCTCACACCCATCTACATCAGTGTAGGCTGCGGCATTTATAATGATGTCTGGAATAACTAGTTTGGCCAAAGATAAAATTTGAGGCAGATTGGTGATATCGGCCTCCTGGCGCGTTGCAGGAATGACCTCATGGGTTTCTTGGAGGACTTTGCATACTTCTGACCCCAGTTGCCCTGTCGCCCCTATAACAAGAACTCGCAAGACAGCTTTCACCCTCTTCGGTCTTCACCTCATGGGCGAACATTCCTCGCCCAATTCTGGTTCTGTAAATACCATTCTATTGCCTTTTGTAGACCCTCCCTCAAAAGAGTTTGAGGCTTCCAGCCCAACAGAGAGCGAGCTTTGGAAATATCGGCCCAGGTGGCGGGAACATCAGCGGGATGTTTGGGCTTATAAACGACCTGTGCCTTTTTGCCCAAAAGCTCCTCAATGATGGAGATCACGTGATTGAGAGGCACTGGATGGTCGGAGCCGAGGTTGATGATTTCGTAGATGGATGAAGAGTGTGATGTGTGGCATGAAGAGAGGAAGAGATGGAGGGCGGAGAGGGTGCCGCGGGCGATGTCGTCCACGTAGGTAAAATCCCGCTTCTGAGTGCCGTCGCCGTAGATAATCACCGGCTCCCCTTCCGCGATCCAGCGGATGAACCGAAAGATGCTCATATCAGGCCTCCCAGCCGGGCCATAAACGGTGAAGTATCGGAGCACTATGATGTTGAGCCCATAGAGCTGATGGTAGGTGTAACAAAGCGTTTCGGCGGCCTTTTTGGAGGCAGCGTATGGGGATAAAGGGCGATCCGTCGGCTGGTCCTCCTTGAAGGGGTGAGTAGTGAGGTGCGAAGAGGGAGGGGAGCCATAGACGCTGGAGGTGGAGGCCAAGATGAACTTGTCTACCCTGTGCCGCCGACAGAGCTCCAGGAGATTGAGGGTACCGATGACATTTGTTTCGTAGTACGCCCAAGGGTCCTCCAGACTTTGGCGTACTCCGGCTCGGGCGGCCAGGTTTACCACGGCGTCGAACTTCTCTCGCCGGAAGAGGTCCTCCAGGTATTCGCAGTCGCTGATGTCCGCCCGGTAGAAGGTGAAATCTGGATGTGTTCGTAACTGTTCGAGGCGCCACTCCTTCAGCTTGGGATCGTAGGCCGTATTGAGGTTATCGACGCCTACTACAGCGTTTCCCTCAGCGAGCAAAAGTTCGCTCACTTTCCAGCCGATGAAGCCCGCGCAGCCAGTAACCAATACCTTCATCTTCATAAGTCTTCCTGGCAAAGAGGGATCGCTTTGTCGATGAGCATTAAAGGGATGCCCTCTTCGACAGGATATTTCGATTGACAAGCCCTGCAGATCAAACTACTTCCATCATCGGCTATCCCCAGGTTGCTCTTGTATTTAGGGCACGCGAAGATCTCCAGGAGTTCTGGATCAACCGTGTTTTTCTTCGTATCCGAACCAGTTCCTCCGCTTTGCTTTTGGTCGGCCATGGCTACCTCCCGATTCCAATGTACATAAATCCTGCCTCGCGGGCCTCTGCAGGATCGAAGAGATTCCGGCCATCGAGGAGGACTGGGGTACGCATCGTTTTGGCCAATTTGCGAAGATCGAGCTGGCGGTATTCCGGCCAGGCGGTAGCGAGCACCAGGGCATCGGCCCCTTTAGCAACGGCATAAGGGTCGGCCATGAACTCCACCTCTAGACTTTCTAGAGCCTTCCTAGCATTCTCCATAGTCATGGGCAGGGGGTCATGGGCCCGCACGTGGGCCTCCCGCTCGAGGAGCAATCGAATCAGATCCAAAGAGGGCGACTCCCGGACGTCGTCGGTGCCGGGCTTGAAGGCGAGGCCCAAGATCCCGATCACCCTTCCACGCACGCCCTTCAACACCTCCTGGAGCTTCTCCACTGCCCGCTTCCGCTGGCGGGTGTTCACCTCCCGAGCCGCGGTCACAATGGGCATTTCGTAGCCATGCTCTCTTCCCATGGCGAGGAGAGCCGCGGTGTCCTTGGGGAGGCAACTCCCGCCCCAGCCGAGGCCCGCCTGAAGGAACTTGGGACCGATGCGGGAGTCAAGGCCGATACCCCGAGCCACCTCCACCACATCAGCCCCGACCTTCTCGCAAAGCCCGGCGATCTCGTTGATGAAGCTGATTTTTAAGGCTAAGAATGCGTTGGCCGCGTATTTGATAAGTTCAGCGCTGGTGGGGGTCGTGGTGATGAGGGGAGGAAGGGTATAGCTATCCGGTCGAGGAAGGAAGCCTGGGGGATCGAAGGTCTGTTCGAGGACGGGCTGGTAGAGCCTGCGCATGGCGTCCACCCCTTCAGGGCTTTCGGCGCCGACGACGATGCGATCCGGGTAAAAAGTATCATAGAGTGCTTGGCCTTCACGCAGGAATTCCGGATTGGAAACAATTTCTACTGCGATCCTATCCCTGAGCCCTCGGTCCTCCAAAACTTTGTGAACGATATGGCGTACCCGCCGGTTGCTTCCCACGGGCACGGTGGATTTCACTGCGATGATATAACTATGTTCCGGAAGGAACGCCAAAGCCACTTCTTTGGCGGCTTCCTCCACGAACCGGGTGTCGGCCTCGCCGTTCTCCTTGGGCGGGGTTCCCACAGCGATCAGGATCACACCGGACTTTGGGACAGCTTCCCTGACTTCCGTGGTGAAACGTATACGATCTCCGACAAGTTGTAAAAGCTCAGAAAGGCCCGGCTCATGGAGCGGGATCTTTCCAGAACGGAGAAGTTCTATCTTCGTTTGGTCTTTATCCACACCCACCACTTGGTGGCCCAGGTAGGCGAGGGCTACCCCAGTGGTGAGGCCCACATAGCCCGTACCGATGACGGCCACCCTCAAGGGCCGAAAACTCTCCCTGGGCACTTCCCCTCCTAGTATAAACTGCCCACTAAAATAGAATCAAGTTTATTGCATGGCAAACGCCCTGAATCCATGTAAATTTCCAAAACCCTATTTTTCTCCGGGCTCCGTTTTTGTGCTGGGTGGGGTTTCTCGGGGTTTTTCGGCAAGCGGCTTTTCCTCGCGGAAGTAGTGCACAACGAAGGCCAGGAGCACGC
>NZ_JBMFOX010000056.1:0-4300 GCF_049969415.1 Hadarchaeum sp. (SeqCode) | reverse complement strand
TACGATTACATGCACGCGCGGTACTACGCGTCGGTGGCGGGGAGGTTTTTGTCGGTGGACCCTGGGAGGGACTGCGACCCCAAATCGCCCCAAAGCTTCAACCTCTACGCCTACGTGCGCAACAACCCGGTGAGTGCCACGGACCCCGACGGCAGGTTAATAGGCGTTGCTGGTGTTAACCAAGCCTATGTGAGCGAGATGCAAAAGCTGCTCGTATCCATGATCATGAGGCCGACTGCACGTCGGCTTTTGGCGGCCATTCAACGTGACCCCAGGCTTTTTACCTTTTTCGGAACGAACAAACTACCCCCGGATCGCTACGGGAGCACCTCGGGCACTGAGGTAGCTGTAGCCGGTGGCAAGGCTGTGTTGGACCTCTCGAAACCGTTTCGAGTTGAGGTTGACACTGTGAGGGTTAAACGTGGTGATCCGCTCTATGGAATTCCTCCGCATACCGACAAAAGCGGTCGAACAACCCTTGGTCACGAGCTTTGGCACGCGACAATTTACCGTACAGCTACGGACCCAAACGAGGCTAAGCGAAGAAACGCTCTAGCGGACGAGACTGGTGAGGCCGAAGAGATGGGCAGGAGGATGGCCAATGAGAAGCCTGATTTATCTGAAGAGCTGGCCAAGGAAATCTTGCGAGAATGGCTCGAGGAGAGCACAAAGGCCCTGGTGGCCGTGACCTCCTCGACCAATCCTATCAGTGGCAAGGAGGAAAGCCAATGAGGGCGGCCACTGCTGTAACTTGCGTAACGCTGCTCTTTGGGTCGAGCGTCGCTGGCGTAACACCCATGGCTCAGAACGCCATTCACAGTAAAAAGCGGGGCTGTTTTGTCTTCTGGCCGTTGGAGACAGTACCGTATAGGGATCCGAGCCGTCCGGAAGTCAAAACGCGGTTAGTTTCGGCGACGGCTTTTCTCTACGGTGGAGATGGCTCGAAAAAATCTATTCCTGTTGACCCGCGCGGGCGAGGCGTCTGCCTTAACTACGAAGATATTGCGGACCTAGCGTCGGGCGTCTTAGCGGTCTGGGTGGCTGAGGAGCGGCTTGCCGGGGCGATTTGGTGGACCAATGCCGAGGAAAGGGAGGAGCTGTGGCTAGAGGCTCGCAGAGACCTCGAACCGACGGCAAAGTGGGTGGATATGAACGAGGCGATTGGCTTGGCTGTAGTTTACCGTGACTATCGCGGTCCTCTAGGCTCGGAAAAAGAACGGGAGTTGCTTCTCTCGATCCTGAAACGGATGGACGCGACGGGGGCCCGTGAGTTGCCGGATCCCTTTTGGGACCCAAATCAACCCGGTGCGCCTCCTTCACCTGATCTCTGGGACCGTTCTACCCTTGTGTCTTGGCTTTGCGAGTCTCAGCCTAGGATCCTGATCGACCCGGTCTTCGTGCCGAGCGCTAACTGGCCACGGGTAGTACAGCTCAAGCCAGACGTGCCGAAAGTTTTCGTACTCCCTTTGACGGGCCCTCCTTTCCCAGTTTGCGAGGGTGAACGCCTGTGCGGCGAACTCCTGGGCATCCGACTAGTGAGCGAGGAACCGAGTAGCGGATGTACTGGCAGCGTGATTCCCATCGAGCTGCTGCGCCGGGAGAAAGCAAGGTTACTACTTGTCTGCATCTCGTCATCGCCCTGGTGTGCCCCTGTTTTTGAGGACGACGACGGTTGGCGCGATGGCGACCAGTATACGATTTACTTTCCCGAGTGGGCGATAATTGATTGATTCGCCGGGTCCATAGTTACTATCATGCTAAACTCGCAAGACCCTTGAAGGGGGTGTTTCGGATGTGAAGTTGTGCGGGAGGTCCACGAGCTCAACGGGAGCTTTACTTTTCGGCGGGACTACGTGTATGGGGGCAAAGACCACATCGTGACCTACCACGGAAGCATCCAGCGGCACGTCCACAAGGACCATTTGGGAAGCACCCGCGTGACCACCTCGCCTTCGGGGAACGTGGTGACGGTGCATGCCTACTGGCCCTTTGGGGAGGAGATGACCTTGCCGGCGAGCCAAGAGCGGATGCGCTTTGCGGGCCACGAGCGGGATGCGAGTACTGGTTACGATTACATGCACGCGCGGTACTACGCGTCGGTGGCCGGTCGCTTCCTTTCCGTGGACCCTGGGAGGGACTACGACCCGAAATCGCCCCAGAGCTTCAACTTATTTGCGTATGCTGCAAACAACCCGCTGACATTCGCTGACTCCGATGGTCGTGTCAAGGTTAGGAAATACGGGGACATGACCGGTAAAGGATTGGAACAAGAATACACGGTTGAATTCGAAACCAGAAATCCATTGGTGGATAGAGGCCTCAAAATCGGTATAGGAAGGTTAATTGGCCTTCCTGTGGGTGCAATCACTTGGTTCGTGGAAAAGCTGGACGAATCTCTCAAGGGCGAGTGGGTGAAAAGCGGGGACGCTGGCGTGGCGATGCTGCGTAGCCCTTCGGGCAAAGCGGGATTTGAGCGTGACGTGGCCACGGTGTTTCGCGGCCTCGCAGGCGAAGGGAGTCCTGCTGGCATCAAAGGAGTCTACACACCCGAGCAGCTGAAACTCCTAAACGAGGCGGTCAAGCGTGTAACAGAGTCCTACGTTCGCCAGGGAAAGCTTAGTGAAGAAGAAGCGAAAAAAATTCGCGAGGAGTACGCAAAGGTTTTGGTGAAGGTAGGAGACACAGATAGCCCTCTTACTGAGGAAAAAACGAGTAACGATGGAAAATAGGGGCCTCAAGGGTTCCGAGAGCTGCCTTTGGGCTAAGGTCATGTGCCGCCGTGTGTCCCAAAGCATCGTTGCTCTCTTCGCCCTGGCGTGGGGATGGTGGCTTTTTTGGGGTAGCTCCTACGAGCGCGCATCGTATTTCAGGGAGAAGGCTGAGGCTTTAGCTTCTTCCAAAAGGTTTTTCGAGGAGGTCAAAGCCAAGGGCGGTGTACCTCCAGCGCTGCGGACGCAGGAAGAGGCTGTGTGGTTTTATGCGTTGAGGTCCTTGGAAGAAGGAGGAAGTGAAGCCACGAAGAAGCGGGCAGCGTTGCTCTTGGTACAGCATTTTATCAAAATTGACGATCTAGAGGTCGCCACGAAGTACTACAAGCTCGTATGCCCACAGGGGGGCTGCCTACCCGACTATGAGCAAGTTTTGGGTTATTCGCTACCGGATACATCGTCTGGGAGGAATGGGAAGTGATTGTTCCCGAGAGGACCGCTATTGTGACGCAAAAGGTTTCTTCCATTTATTTCGTTGCGTGTTCCCTTGGTGCTTTCTTAGAGCAAATGTTGGCGGTTTATCGAGACTCAGTGAGGTGGGCATTTGCGGATTTCCTTGGCCTTTGGGCGGCGGAGGTTCCTTATGTTAGGCCGCAACTTCGTGTAGCTGAGCATGCCCTCACGACGGCTTTTTTCCTCCTGCTTCTTCGTGGGGCCCTTCGCGGCCTCCTTGCTATTAAAGAAGGGCGGCTTCCGCGCTCGAGACTTGAACTCTACGGCTTCTGTGGCGCTCCCACGTTTGGTTTTTTCGCAGGGACCGCTGTCTTACTGGTAGCAGGTCGTGGCACACCCTTGGAAATGCACGCTATGGTAACGGTGCCACTGCTTGTTTTGAGCACGCTAAATGCGTCGGCCTTTGCTCTCTTAGCGGCGTTGACGTGGCCACCACCGAACAGGGTCCGAGGCAGATCCTATGTGCTCCGGCGACTGGTGGGGGTCGCTTTACTGCTACTCTCTGCTGCGCTGGCCCCAGCCGTTGAGGTCGATCTTCTGTTGTTCTAGCCGGCGGAAGAGATCTGGCCACCGAGGAGCTGCGAGTACACCTAAGGATTTCTGACGGGGGTGAGGGAAGGGGCCACCACCTATGCCAGCATCCTGTACCATCCCAGCGGGCTTGTGGCCAAGCGGGTGCGGTCCAACGGCACCAGGGACGTCATCGAGGGGGACCCCAACCGCATGGCAAGGCCGGCCAACATCAAAGTTCAAAACGCCAGCAACGCCGTTTTGTGGCAAACGGGGAGCTACGCCTACGATGGTGCGGGCAACGTCAAGGCCATGGGTGGGGATCGGTTCTGGTACGACGGTGTCTTGCGGCTTGTGGGGGCGACGGTGTCGGGTAAAAGCTTCGAGGCCAGTTACAACGCCTTTGGCTTCATGACCAGCATGGCCAAAAACGGCGCGTGGCAAACCTTTGCGGAAGCTTCTTCGGGGGAGACCAACCGCATCTCTGGGGTGGGCTACGACGAGGCGGGGCAGGTGGTGAGTTGGGGAGGGAGGAGCTTTTCCTGGTATCCTACGGGGAGCATGAGGCA
>NZ_JBMFOX010000055.1:0-4342 GCF_049969415.1 Hadarchaeum sp. (SeqCode) | reverse complement strand
AGGTTTCCCAGTGAAAATTGACCCACCCATTGGCGTAAATTTTACCATATAGTCCCTTTTTCTAAAAGAGGTGGCTTGAATTTGAGGCGGCTAGGTCATCGCTCGTCACCCCCTTGTCTTCTTGGGGCGGTTTGGAACGGTCCAACTTATCACGGATACGATAGCTGGGACCATTAATGGCAAAGATGTGACTGTGGTGCAATAAACGGTCAAGAATCGCCGAGGCGATTACGTCATCGCCAAAAACCTGTCCCCAATCAGCAAAAGGTTTGTTCGTGGTCAAGATGATCGATCCCTTCTCATAGCGGCGGCTGACAAGTTGAAAAAAGAGATTAGCCCTCTGGGAATCCATGGGCATATAACCCAATTCGTCACAGATCAGGAGGTCTAGTCTAGCCAAGAAGTCCAGTTTTGCGCCTAAAGACCGGTCGACGGTGGCGGCTATGAGTTGGTCCAAAAGGGCCGTGCTATGGATAAACAGGACCCGTTTCTTGGCGGCACAGGCCTTCAGGCCCAGGGCGATAGCCAAATGGGTTTTTCCTACCCCCGGTGGGCCGACCAAAAGGACATTTTCGGCTCGATCCAGAAAACCGAGCTGGGCCAATTCTTTGATTCTGGCGGCAGAAAGGCCGGGCTGAAAAGCGAAATCGAAGCTTTCCAGGGTTTTAATACTGGGGAAGCGGGCTTTGGCAATCCGGGCATTTATCGAGCGGTCGGTTTTGGCCGCTATTTCCTCGTCGACCAACCGGGCCAAAAAGGCGGTATAACTCATCTGGCTTTTGGCCGCCGTCTGGGCTTCCTCTTCGAAGATGGCCGCCATGGTGTGTAAGGAAAGCCGTTTGAGCTGAGTTTTCAAACGTTCAATCTCAGTCATGCCCATTACCTCCCGAAAGAAGATCCTGGTAAACAGAAAGATCGGCCCTGACCGAGATCGAAGGTAGGCCCACGATGGGTGCCGGCCCTCTTTCCGGGGGCATCTCCAGAGGATTTTCCTGCTCCAGGAGGCCGGCGATAAAGCTATGGGAGAAGGTGTTGTACTCTAAAGCTAAAGAAAAGGCCTTCTCCATGGTCTTAGCCGGGTAATTTTCGGCCAAAGCCAGGATGGACCGTAGGTGAGTCACAAGGTGCAGCTTCTGTTGCGCCGAGAGCTTCTCCAAAAACAGCTGTTGCTGGGGGAAACGTTCCAGGAAGGCCTGCTCCAAAAGAGCCCGTGTCTTTGGAGTTCCTTTGCGCAGGCCGCGGTAGTGATCTTCCACCAGGATGATCGCTCCTTTTCGCGGGCTCAAGGGGTGGCTGGCAATGAGCTTCCCTTCCTGGTTACGGACCAAGAGCTTGGCGCCTTGAGAAGTACGGACCCAGACCTGCTTGCCGGCATACTGGTAAGGGACGCTGTAACGACTTCCCTCAAAGGAGATTAGGCAATCCCAGCTAACTTTGCGGAATTGTTCCTGAGTCCCCACGAAACGGCCGGGTGGCAGGGGAGTGAGAGCGGCCCGTTCCCTTTCAAAACGGTCGATCGGTCGTTCTTGGGTCGTACTGTGGACCAAAAGATCGAGCTCTTCGCTCTCAAAACGCTCAAGCTCCCGGCAAAAATGCTCAAAGCTTTCAAACTCGCGACCCTTAATGAAATGCTCTTCGAGGTAGTAAAAGGGGCGTTCAACCTTCCCCTTGGTCCTGGGCCGGCCAACCCGGCAGGCTACCGGCTGGACTCGATAATGGCCGCAGAACTCCAGGAAGCGGCGATTCCATTGAAAAGATTGGGGGTTGGGGTTAACGACAAAGGCCTTCGGGTTGTCGATAAGAAGTTCCTTGGTCACCCCGCCGAAATGCCAGAAACCTTCTTCAATCGCCTCAAAGATTGAGGCTTGGGTTTCGTCAAGACTGGCCCAGTAGTGCTTCCGTCGGGAGTAGCCTAGAACGAGGCCGTAAACGATCACCCTGGTCAAAATACCACCCAGCTTGACGGTATAGGTCGACCAATCGAATTGAGCTTGCTGGCCCGGTGCCGTTTCGTAACGTTCGGAAACTTTGTCGCTGGGCTTTTCAGCGGCGAGCTTCTTTAGATACCGGTAAAAGGCGGATTGCGACCCCTGATACCCCAGCTGACGCAGTTCCCGCAGGATTCTGGTACCGATGAAATGCTTTTTGTAATACATCTCCCTGATAGCCTCGGTGAAAGGCTCAAGCTGGGGATTCGCCTTAGCGGCCCGCTTGTATTCGGGTGGTCCGTCCTGCGCCAAGGCGCGTCTAACGGTATTGCGAGAGATCCCTAATTGTCTGGCAATGGCCCTGATACTAACCCCTTTCACCCGCAAAAACCGAATACTGGCCCACTCATCCACGGAGATCAACTCCCTTCCCCCCTTGTATGCTACTCTTAGAACCTCGCTAGTTTACTTTTTGTAGGATCTTTCGTATGAACACCATTCCCCTTGCCCCTCTTCCCCGAGAGATTTTTTAAATCGTTAAGGGGAGGGGGGTGTGGGGGGAGGGGTCCGCGCGGGCATGTGGATATGTGGATATGTGGATAACTCCAAAGGCCCACGCGACCTCCCTTTCGTCACAGGTCCCACCAGTTTCCAAGAATCGCTATTTACTTTTTCGGGTTGCCCTCGCACAATGGTCTTAGGACCATTGGAGGAAAGAAGCTTTTGCCCCCCTGCAGGACGATGACGGTCTTTTATCCGGAGTCACTGCTTTGCTGAGACCGCTTTCCTCGGCCAGACGTTATTTGCCAACACGCTGGTTGCACACCCGGATCCAAGATGGGCGCTGGACTCAGCAGATCCAGCGGTGCACCCCCACCCCGGGTCAATGCTTATTATCCGCAAGGCTGCCTTCACGTCTGCCTACCGAGGGTGACCCGATCCCTTCCTTGGTCCTCGACTTCGTTGGAGAGGAGGTGAGACCCATTGACTACCATGTTTGTCGGTATCGACGCCAGTAAGCACACCCATCAGGTGCTGGCCATGCACCAGGACGGCCAGGAGGTAGCCAGCTTTCAGGTCGTAAATAACTGGCCCGGGGCTGAACACCTGTGCCGCCATCTGGTTGAACTGGCCAACTCCCACCGCCTGGACCGCCTCGTGGTTGGTATCGAGGCCACCGGCATTTACAGCTGGCACCTTACCCACTACCTGCGCCAGGCTCAGAACCTAGCGCCCCTTAAACCCCTGGTCCAGACCTTCAATCCTAAGGTAATCCAGGGATTCAAGAAGGCCTACCCAGAGCTCCCCAAGACCGACAAAGTCGATGCCTGGATCATCGCCGATCGCCTCCGCTTCGGCCGACTCCCGGCCTCTACGGCCCTTGAGGATCGCTACGAGGCCTTACGCCGCCTTACCCGACACCGCTTCCATTTGGTTTCTGACCTTGTCCGGTCCAAGCAGCGGTTTTTGAACGCCTTGTTCCTCAAGTTTAGTAGCTTCATCCAGGATAAACCCTTTGACCAACCCTTCGGTACAGCCGCCCTGGATATCATCCTCGGCGAGGAAGGCCCAGAAGCTTTGGTCAGTACCCCCCTGGAAGAGCTGACTACCCGCTTGATCCGCTTGAGCCACGGGCGTTTTCAAAATCCGGAGAAGGTGGCGGCCGCCGTCCAGAAGGCAGCTCGGAGCTCCTATCGCCTGCCCAAGGCCATGGCCGATCCTGTTAACCTGGAACTGGCCACCAACTTCCGTCTTATCCGGACCCTGGAATCCCAGATTAAAGCCTTGGACAAGCCCATCGGGGAACTTTTGGCCACCATCCCCAACACCCTCCAATCGGTTAAGGGGATTGGACCGGTCTTTGCTGCCGGGATCATCGCCGAAATCGGCGACATCTGGCGTTTCCCCAATCATAACGCCCTGGCCAAGTATGCCGGTCTGGTCTGGTCCCGCCACCAGTCCGGGACCTATGAATCGGAGCATACCCGTCTGGCTCAGTCTGGGAACCGCTACTTGCGCTACTACCTGGTAGAAGCCGCTGCCAGCGTCGCGGTGCACGACGCCGAATTCCAGCTTTACTACCAGCGCAAGCGCTCCGAAGTCAAGATCCATGCTCATAAACGTGCCCTTGCGTTGACGGCTCGAAAACTGGTCCGGCTGGTCGACCATCTGCTGAGGTCCAACCAGCTCTACAACCCATCCGGCCCACCCCGCCGGCGGTAGGTGGGGTTAGGCCACCGCCCTTGACCTACAGATTCTGGAAGTATCTGTGGGCTTGGTCTGTTATGCCTTTTTCGCCTAAAAACCTTGATAAATCTACCGACTTATGTCACCTAGACCCCTTGACATATCACCGCTGGTCTCTCGGTCAAGGCCGGAAACGGGCATAGTCTTCCGGATGATCCAGATCGGTC
>NZ_JBMFOX010000054.1:1345-4349 GCF_049969415.1 Hadarchaeum sp. (SeqCode) | reverse complement strand
GGCACGAAGCCAGAGAAGCTCTTCGAGGAACTCCATGAGTCTGGAGTGCTGAGCGAGCGAACTTGGGTCCTGTTGATGTCCTGTCCCGGATCCTGGAAGGAACTGCTCCAGAATGATGAGATCTCGAAGCAGATTTCGCAGCTTTCGACCTGGCTTTTCGAGCTTCAAGAGGTGAGAAAAAGGCGCGGCGTTTCGGTTTCACAAGTCCGGGAGGCTGAATCGGGCAATGTTCAAAAAAGTCGGTGATGAAGCCATACTTGCGGAGCACGGGAGAGGGATAGCCAGGCTGTGCGACGATGTTAAGGTGTTGGGCCAGCGCCTGCAAGTCTTGGAGAGGCGAATCTCAACCTTGGAAAACAATCTGGCCGAGCTGACGAAATTTTTTAGCAAGTTTGAACTCGCATCGCCTGGTTTTGAGGCAGGTTCTCAGCGGCGGGGGAGGTAGCGCGGTGGTCTGCGAGAGGACCGTAACAGCCCTGGGCACCGAGCGCGTGATGAAGTTTAAGTGCCTGGGCTGCCTAGGAGGGGCCTCCATCGAGAAATCCCGTGAATGCCGGAAGAGGGTGCTGCAGGCGCTGATGGAGGAACCCGACGTCGATGTGGTCATCCTTTCTGGAATGTATGAGCACGAGTACACCGGGGTGGGTTTTCAGGCGCTCAAGGAGGTCGCGGGAATCCTTGACGAGGCTCAGCGGTGGCTTCCCGCCAACCTCGTCTCCGGGGATTGCAAGAGATGCGCGGCCTCGCGGGAGTTTCAGCTCCGCAGGGTGCTTGAGGAGCTCTCCGCGGACCCAGTGGCCGGCTTTCGCAGGCTTCAGGAGCTGCACCAGAGAATGAATGTGAAAAAGGAGCGCGGGGCAGAGGTTTGCCAGAAATGCCGCTCGGATTTCATCGCGAAGAATCTGGAGCCGCTCCTGAGCTCCCTTAAAAGCTCGGCACTGCTCAGAGCCGAGAGAATCGGTCTGAAATATTCCGAGTTCCTGCAGCCCCTCATCAGACCATGTTTTCTGTCCTCACGCCTGAAGATGGAGCCGCCGCCCAACAGCGAGCTTGTGGATTCCTACCAGATTGAAGGCGGCGAGGTGAGGATCTACCATCTCCCTGAAAAGCTTCAGAACTTGTACCTCTTTCTTCCGCCCGAGTACCGGCTCTCCCACAATCAGGTGAAGCTGCTGCAGCACGCCCAGCAGGCGATCGTCGACAGCCATCGAGCGCTGGACGGTGATCTGGCGCAGGCCCGTAAACAAATTGTGCGTTGGGGCGAGAGGCTGATGATCGAGAAAGCGGTGAAGGAGAAAATTCAAGTTTCGCGGGAAGAGATCAAGAGTTTAGCCCTGAGCCTGTCCAAGTTCACGGCCGGCCTGGGCCTGCTTGAGTCCCTGCTGGCAGATCCGAGAATCCAGGACATCTACATCGATTCACCCGTTGGGAGCACGCCGGTACACATATTGCACCGCGACCACGAGGAGTGCCTGACCAACATCTTCCTGACACCAGACGACGCCTGTTCTATGATCTCTAGGTTTCGTTCGCTCAGCGGCCGGCCCTTTTCCGAGGCTGATCCGGTTTTGGATCTTAATCTGGATGGGGTGAGGGTCGCTGCCATCGGGCCGCCGCTCAGCCCGGGCGGGATTGCCTTCGCGATCCGCAGGCACAAGCCCACCCCATGGACGCTGCCGCAGTTCGTCCAGGCGAGGTTTTTGACGCCATTTGCCGCGGGCCTGCTCAGCCTGCTGGTCGACTCGCAGACCTCCCTGCTGATTGCCGGTAGCCGCGGGGCGGGCAAAACTTCGCTTTTGGGGGCGCTGATGCTGGAGATACTTCCCAAGTTCAGGTTTATCACCATCGAGGACACCCGGGAGCTCATGGTGGAAAGACTTCGCGAGCTCGGCTTCAAGGTCCAGTCCCTTCAGGTGCAGTCGTCGGTTTCCGGTGTGGAAAGCGAGCTCAGCGCTGAGGAGGCGCTCCGGGCAGCGCTTCGGCTCGGTGAGTCGGTCTTGGTCATCGGTGAGGTGAGGGGCGATGAGGCGCGCGTGCTCTATGAGGCCATGCGGGTGGGGGCGGCGGGAAATTCGGTGCTGGGGACCATTCACGGGGCCACCGCTCGGGATGTTTTCGAACGGGTGGTCCATGACCTCAGGATAACGCCGAGTTCCTTCAAGGCCACCGAGGCCATCGCGGTGGCAGCGCCCATCCGGATGCGGGGAGGAATCTCAAGGGCCAGAAGGCTGGTGCAGATAGTCGAGGTCAAAAAGAATTGGCGTCAGGATCCGGTGGCCGAGGGAGGATTTGTCAACTTGATGACCTACGACTATTCCCGCGACTGTTTGCGGCCGAGCCGGGCCCTCCTCCAGGGAAGGTCGGAGCTGATCGCGGGCATCGCGAGGAAGTGGGGTCTGGAGCCAAGCCAGGTCATGCGCAACCTGAAATTTCGCGCCAAGGTCCACGAAGATCTGGTGGTTGAGGCAAGGTCAGTAGGGCCGCAGCTGCTCGAGGCTCCGTTTGTGGTACGGGCTAACCTAACCTGGCACGCTTTTTTTGAGGCACAGCTCAGGCGCGGCTGCGTGGATTACAGCGAATTGTACAGGAGCTGGCGGACGTGGCTCGACTCGGCCAAGGGGCAGGCGGGGTAAAATCATGCGGGAAAAAATTTTCTCCTCAGCAAGCTGGCGGGCGAAACACGAGGATCTAAAGGAGTTGGGGGAGGCGGCGGCGCTGGTTGGATACCTCACTATGGCCCTGAAGATAACGCCGAACCTCGAGCGGGCCTGTGCCTTCGCCAGCGAGCAGCTGGAGGGCAGAATGGGTCAGGACCTGAAAAGGCAGATGGCTGAGTGCTACCTGCGGTTCCATTCCAGCGCGGATGAGGCGCTGCTGAAGTTCTCCCAGAGGTGGGGCCAAAGTTTTCCGGAATTTGGTCAGGCGATTCAACTCGTGCGCGGTTCCGTGGCCGAACTGAGCCGATCCGGCCGCGAGAGGTCCTTGGACCGTGCTCTCCAGCTGG
>NZ_JBMFOX010000054.1:0-1335 GCF_049969415.1 Hadarchaeum sp. (SeqCode) | reverse complement strand
TGGTCCTGCAGGGAACTAGGCAGCGGGTGCGGGAATTTTCCTCGAACCTGAGTTTGCCCACGTTGCTGATCTACAGTCTGGGCATCCTGCTGCCGTTGGTTTTTGTCGTCATCTTGCCCGTGCTCTCCGTAATTGACCTGCAAGTCGGCTTGGTCCAGATCGCCCTCATTTACTGCGTTGTTCTGCCCCTGCTGGTGCATCTTTTGAGCAGCAACGTGCTTTCAAAACGGCCGGTCATTTTTCAGCAGTTAGACCATTCGATTGAACCGAACTGGTGGCATTCGGCGGTGAAGGCCTTGGCCGTGTCGGTACCAGCTCCGATCCTTTGTTTTTGGTTTGCGCCGGCGCCGGATGTCACCACCCTGGCCGGCCTCTGGGGGATTGGTCTCGGTCTTTCCGCCTTCCTTTATTTTGATTCCGCTCCGGGCTATCGGCGCCGCGAGGAGATAGTTCAGATGGAGCGGGAGTTCAGCGATGCCCTGATGCAGCTCGGTAATCGCGTCTCTGAGGGGCGTCCGGCCGAGGCGGCCTTGGAGCACGTGGCGGCAGCGATGTCCGGGAGCAAAATTGCCCAGGTTTTTCGGGCGGCCTCCACTAACGTCAGGCTCGGCGGCATGGGTCTGCGCGCGGCCCTCTTTGAAGAAAGCCGCGGGGCACTAAGATTGGTCGGTTCCAGCATGATCCGCGGGACGCTGAAGATGCTCTTGGACCTGATCGAGAAGAGCACGCGCACCGCCGGGGAGGCGATCCTCCGGACGGCGCAGCATCTTCGTGAGCTGAATGAGGCCAAGGAGGAAATGAGGCGTTCGATGGCCGAGGTTGTCACCTCAATGCGGGCGGTGGCCATCTTCTTCGCGCCTTTGATCGTCTCAATCGCGGCTAGGCTGCAAGGGCTGCTTTCGGAGAAGATCCCCTCGCTTGACCTCTTCCCTACGACCGGGATATCGCCGGCGGCCTTTCTCTTTGTGCTTGGTCTGTACACGATTATTCTCACCATCATCCTGACCAACTACGTAGTGGAGATTGAGCTGGGTGGAGACAGGCTGGCCAAGCGAATGGCGGTGGCGAGTGCCGTTCCGGTGGCGCTAGTGGTTTTCACGGTGGGGGCGATCTTGGGCGGGCAGATGGTAGATTTCCTTTTTTAGGTTAAGTTTTAATTGGCGCGGGGATAAGTTCACAGCGGGCGGTGGTAGTCTAGCTTGGTCAGGACACGAGCTTGCCAAGCTCGCAGCGCGGGTTCGAATCCCGCCCACCGCACCTGGTGTGTTGCATTAAATTTTTAAAATTGTCCTGAGAGCGATATTTTGGCTGCCGGGGGCTGGACCGATGAGGTGG
>NZ_JBMFOX010000053.1:0-4499 GCF_049969415.1 Hadarchaeum sp. (SeqCode) | reverse complement strand
GGAGTCTGCCCATCCCTGCCTACTGGGGGAGGTGCAAGGTCTGCGGAGAGTACAAAAACCGAGCTGAGGAATTCATTTGCCTCGGAAAGGGGAAGCTGGCCCCCATTTTTTGCCCCAAGGACGGCGGCCCGTATGAGGAGGCGCGCGGTTTCGGTTGTTTCAAAAACGGGGTAGAGGAGGTGATAACGAGTTTTCGCTTCATCACCGGCACCGCAGTTGATATAGAAAAATTCACCATTGAAAAGGGAAAGCTGTACACGCTCATGGCCGTGTCGGAGGGCCAGCGCTTCAGGTCCCACATCTCAATATTTCCGCAGGTTGGCGCCAGGGAGTTTTTTGTTGAGGACGCTAAAAAAGTTCTCGAGTACGCAAAGCAGCTGAACGAGGAAGGGATAGGCGGGGGGAAGACGAGGGGACTGGGTCACGTCAAGGTAAAGGCCGAGCTTCTGCAGGTTGACGACAATGCCTTGAAGCGCGAGGTCAAGGCCATGACCCGCGATCTCAGAAAATCCACGGAAAAATTTGGGAGTCCGAAAGTCGCGCTCTGGTTGATTTCACCCCTGCCGACGGAAAAGGCGGGAAAAATGGAACCCGGCGTCTTGGCCGGTTACCTGCGACGGGCTCAAGCCATCATCTTCAGGCCTCCCTTCCAATTCAATCCGGAGGTCGTGATCGAAACCGCTCTTTTCAAACAGACAACTGTGGGCGGCTTCTCCCTTTACGGAAGACCGAAGCACATGTACTCGGCCCTGGACGGCGGCTCCGCGGCACTCATCAGCGTGAAAGATGATGAGAAAATGGGCGAATGTTTGAGCGCTTTGAACCACGTTAACTCCGGAAAATATAAATCGTATGGGTGTGGAGAGATAAAAGCGGAGGTCATCTTTTGAATGAGGAGAGATTAAAAAAGATAATTGAAGAAGCGGAGGAGGTTGCGAAAAAACTGATTAATTCCGAAAAATCTCCGCCGTCTAAAACGCAGATTAAAAACCTCTCCGGAGTTCTTATGAGCGGGCATCCGGTAAAAGGTCAAGCAAATGTGCTTCACCTTGAAAAATACCTTTTACACCAAGCCGGCCGAAGATTTGCTTGGGCCAATGTTCTACTTGAAGAAATGAAGCGGAGGGGTTACTTCGAGGCTTCGTACGAAGAAGTGGAGTCTTTTTTGGGCTATCTCAACTGGTGCTATGAGTATGAAGATTATAAAAAAGGAGGGAAGCGATGAGTTTCGGGAAGCTTGAATCTAGGTACCGAATAAGGGGGGAAATCGAGACTCTTACCCCCCTTCACATCGGATCGGGGATGGAGGAAAAGTTCTCTAGCGCCGATTTGCCAATCGTCATCACCCGTGATGGCAGGCCCTACATTCCCGGATCCTCTCTAAAGGGCGTGGTGAGATCCTATGCGGAGCGGGTCCTGAAGGCCGTGAAGCCCTCAGAAAAAGTTGAAAGGCTAGTGAAGGTAACCTTCGGATACTCAGAGCGTGAAGACAGCCAGGCATCCAAGTTGATATTTCGGGACTGCCTGACGGACTCCCCCTTGAAGGATTACAGGTGGAGCGTGAGGATAAACAGAAAAACAAAAACGGCAGACAGCAGGGGCCTTTTTTCCTACGAATTCGTGCCTCCGGGGACAAAATTTTTGTTGGAGATAATCGGGGAGAACCTGTCCCTTCCGGAGCTGGGGGTGCTGTGCGTTGGTTTGAGGCCACTCGTTGAAGGCGATGGAGCCATCGGGGGGTGTAAATCTAGGGGTTTGGGCGCCGTAAAACTCGCCATAAATTCAGTGGAGAGGGTACTTCCAGAGCACTACATCAACCCCACCAAAGGCACCGAGCAGTTTGACTGGAGCGTTCTCGAGGAGAGGGCTTTGTCTGCGTTGAGGGAGGAGCTGGGGGTCACCTGATGGTTGTCGCGAGGTATCTCCCGGAGTTTGACGTTTTGAAACGTTGGGTGCGCATGAGCGGAAAACTCGTGGCCCTTAGCCCCATCCATATAGGCACCGGAGCGGACGGTGGCAGGCCCACGGGCGTGGACAGCCAAGTGATAAAAATTGTGACGGAAAACGCCGGGGAGAAGGTCTACATCCCCGGATCAAGCCTGAAAGGGGTTCTCAGAAGCGCCGCCGAGAATATCCTGAGGGCAAGGGGTCAAGGGTATGCATGTGATCCCCTGAATAAACCAGATGGAAACTGCGAAGCGTGTTCCCTCTTTGGTTCTACTGAAAGAGCATCCGTCGTGGAAATAAAGGACCTCATACCGGACGGGCCGATCCAGACCGGGGTTCGGCCGGGAATAGGCATCGACAGAAATACTGGGTCAGCTCATGCGCGTGCTCTCTTTACCATGGAATTCGTGGCTCCCGGCAGCGTATTCCCATTTGAGGCCGTCTTCGAAAACCCTGCCAACTACCAGCTCGGCCTCTTCACCGCCGCAGTTGAAGCGTTGAACAGGGGGCTGGTCAGGCTCGGGGGCGGCAAATCAAGGGGCTTGGGGGAGGCCAGGATAGATGTGGAAACGCTCGAGGTACGAGTTCCATTTGGCTCGGCCCGCGGGGAAAAGTTAGTTCAGGGCGAGAAGACGGTTGTGGAGCTACGAGGTGGAAGGCTTTGGCTGTCGCCGATATCCGATGCGGACGCGGAGCTATCGATAACCGGAAAAGCAACCCTTGGTGGGGATCTCCTTTACGGCCTAGCAAGGGTGAGGGAACCGAACTTGGACTCGATAACAGAGGGCTTCACCGGGGTGTTCGGTTGATCTACACGCTTTTCTGCTCCATCGCATGCTTGGAGGACGTTCATGTCGGATCTGGGATGGAGAACGAGACTGGCCACGCAATGTTGCCCCGGAGCGGTGAAGCTTGTGTAATTCCAGGTTCCACTTTAAAGGGCATGGTTCGCTGTGCAGTCGAGTACCTGCACCGCAACGACCCACAGGAGGATTATTGTTTTATTCTTGTCTCACGCCGTCCGCCAAATATGCGGTGGCTCGGGCGCCTGCAGCGGAGGCTCGGCCTTCACAAGCTTCCGAAGGGCCCCTGCCGGGAAAAAATTTGCCGGATATGCTCGCTTTTCGGGAAGCCATTCCACGCCTCCAAGGTGTTCTTTTCAGATGCCATGCCGCCGCCCGGATTCGTTCCAAAAGTTGTGAGGAGTCGATTTGGCCAGATGGAGGTTTTCCCCAAGGGGACCGAACTGAGGTTTAAAATTCAAACAAAAGACATCGACGAGGAGGGGCTGAACCTGCTTCTGGAGGGGCTCAGGGGGTTGGGCAGCAATTGGAAGCATTTCTTGGGCCTAAAAAAGTACGACCATTTGGAGAAGGGAGGAAACGTGAGGCTGAGGGTAGAAAAAATTGACGGCTTACCCGATTGGTCATCACGAGAACTAAGGGAGGTGGCGGTGCCGGCATGAGCGCCCTTTTGGCTTCAGTCGGGGAGCAGCCAACCGCGATCTCCCCCCTCATCGATCATCTCTTAACAGAGAATTTGCGTGAGGTGGTGCTCCTTGTCACGAAAGATCCTTACGTGCTCCTCAGCGCTCGAGTGATACAGTGGGAATACCATCAAATCCCCGTTTCCCTCAAAGCCCTTCAGTTTGAGGATGCGATAACGGAAGACGACTTGGTGGAAGTGATGAGGGTTGCCCGGGAGGAGCTTATTCGCCTCAGGAGGTGGAGAAGGGTTTACGTGGGCATCTCGGGTGGCAGAAAGGGCATTGCGGCCACCTTGGCCCTTGCCGGCAGCTTTTTCGGGGCCTATAGAGTGCTCCACGTGATCACTGAGGAGATATCCAGCGTTAGCCCGGAGTGGTACTCCATCCGGGAAGAGCTGAGGCAAGATTTTGAAAAATTTGTCGGGCAGAGGGGTGATGAAATAAGGGAGTTCCTTCATCGGCCGGGTGGAAGGATAGTTGCTCTGCCGTTGATTCCCGCAGAAATCAATGAGGCAGTTTCCGCTCTTGAAGGAATGGAAAAGGGCCATAAAAAGGCCCGGCCATATCTAATCAAAAAGCTCGAGGAAATAGGCGCGTTGAGAAAGGGCAAACTGACCGAGTACGGGAAAATGTTGGTAAAAGCGCTGGGGAGGTGATAATAAAAATTAGCCCATTATCTAGTTCTCATAGGTAGCGAACTAATAAATTCACCCGATGACTCCCGCTTGTTGAACATCTTTATAAATCCTTACAGCAAATTTCGATGTTCAAAAAATGAGGCAATATTCCTACTCAACAAGTGCAACTGAATCACTTTTCGACCGGGTTTCAGTAGCTCAAACGAGGGATAGGGAACAGCAACGACCCCGACGCTCAGGAGCGTGTTGTTCCCGCTGTGGTGTTTCAGTAGCTCAAACGAGGGATAGGGAACAGCAACATGACGTTGGCCAACTGGCGCATCGGCTCTAGATCAGTTTCAGTAGCTCAAACGAGGGATAGGGAACAGCAACTTTGTATCGGCGCTGCTCTGTTGTCTTGAAAAATCACGTTTCAGTAGCTCAAACGA
>NZ_JBMFOX010000052.1:0-4509 GCF_049969415.1 Hadarchaeum sp. (SeqCode) | reverse complement strand
GAAAATGGGGCGACTGAGTAGTGTGATTCGAGCGTGGTTGTGGGGTTGTGTAGCTGTTTTTTTTCTTCCATCTCGCAGCCTATCTTAAGGCCCCGGGTAAAGTACAGATTGTTTGGTTCGATGTAATCGCTTGGCCGATTGCCTGTTTTCTGATAGTGCTGACGATAGAATTTATGTTAAATAGGATTGAAAAGTGGCGAACTCAAAAAAGGCGTCATTGAACATTGATTGCAAATATACTGTCCAGTACCTTTTTAGTTTCTATATTGGCACCCACCCTTAAAGAAGGTGTTGTTCCTTAATATCGACGAGCTCCGTTGCGAGGAAGTTATGGGCCAGACGGATTGGTACACCTTTAGGTTGGCGGTGGTTGCTTTCATTCACTGCCGCAATGACATCGAAGAAGGGGGACCGTGGGCGCGGGAAAAGTTGTGGGACAAATTTCCCGGCCCAAGGTCTTGACAAGGTGGGGGGGCCCCCCCATTATCATCCCGGTCGCCATCAAAGGAGGTGATGAAGGATGGCGACCTGGAAGAAAGTGGTTTTGGGTTTTTTGGTTGTTATAGTGGCAATATTCCCAGTGTTTCCCCAGACAAGCGCAGTACATGCTTTGTCTAACAATGAGAATTCGATTGTATTACCTATTGGCAATGAGCTTTCGGATGACGAATTGTTTGTAGTAGAGGGAGAGATACCATGGTGGGCATGGGTGATAGTTGTTGCGGTAGTGGGTGGAATAAGTGTAGGAGGGTCGTATTGTATCATTGAAGCAATGCATGGCAGAACTCCACGATGGGATGTAGGTATGGCACTTTTCGGCTTTGGTACTCTTGTTACAGCCATAGGTTTCTATGCTTCAGTACGCGCTTCTACGAGTTCACATAAAATTTTAGCTGATCTAGTACCATATTCATCTGCTAATTTGATACCGGAGAACGCAGCAAGGTGGAGGTTTTGAATGAACTCGTCTCAAAACTAGTGTAGTATACTCCTCTTTGACAAAGTTAGTCAAGGAGGAGGGAATGAGGTTTCAAGAACTAACCGACGAGCAGTGGGAATTTATCAAACCCTTGCTTCCCCTCAAAAACTAATGTGGGGAGACCTAGAGCAGGCAGGAAGACCATAAATGGCATCTTATATATCTTCATCACAGGTTGTCGCTGGATGGAGGCTCAAGGAATAGGAAAGGGCGGGGATATGGGAAGGGGTTTGGAGGAGGCTTCTCAAGATATGAAGAGGGGAAGCTCAACTTGGATATAAGCTGAAGCGAAGAAAGGGGGGAACTCATAGTTTCGTGGAGGATTTGGAGATGAGTTCTATGCTACTGCATTGGCTTTTGTTGATTTTTTCAATATTTATTTTGAACTTTTTAGTGTTGTGGTTGGTTATCGCTTTTGGTCTTTCAAAAGCAAAAAATATGCCATTTTTTGACGTTGCTTTACAAATGCTTAAAAATAATCGCGTGCGCTTAACGCTAATTGGCTGTTCAATTATTGTGACAATAGGTGTAATACTGGCTGTTCAAATTGGATAAAGACCGTTAGCAATTTTTAAGGGCGCTTGGGATTGGTTCATCGGCAAGGGGGCATCTTTGTTGTGGAAATTACGAGCTACACTAGTTGTTCTATTATATGCCTTGTTTTTGGCAAGCGCAATCGCCTTGGCATCACTCTTGAGCGGCTTTATCAAAGAGAGATCATGGCAAGCAGCCATTGCAAATTGGCCATATAAGACCTGGTCAAGCGTAGTACTTTTACTTTCCGTGACGATTGGAATAAGTTTTTTCATCTGTTGGATAGAAAAAAGTTTTAAAAGATAAGTTTATGCCCAAAAAGCGCTCAGAAAAGTGCACGGTTTACTGCGACTGTTACGTTGCAGGTGTTTGTCCTTTCGGCGCCGGAGGGAAGTGTGACTTTTCGCAGCCGTGGGCGGTGGTCCGGCGGCTGGTGGTTGCCTGGGTAGCAGTCGTGCTCGTCAGCATACCGTTTGACATGGTGATCCACGCCCTCGAGGGTGCTCAGCGACGCAGAAAGACAGGGGAGAAGGCGAACAAGGGATCTGAAGGCCCCGGGACCTCGCCGATGTAGCCCACGGGGGACTCCAACATGGGGGTGAATTTGGCAGAACTGCTCTTGTTCGTTGAACTCCTGTTCCAACCAGTTCCTTACCGTGACCTGCAGTATACAGAGATGGTGGGGCAGACGGACTGGTACACCTTTGGGCCGGCAGCGGTTGCTTTTGTTTACCGCTGCGATAACGCTGCTTTGGGGAAGGGGGGCCGTGGGAGGGGGAAAAGTTGTGGGACAAATTTCCCGGCCCAGGGTCTTGACAAGGTGGGGAGGGGGGCCCCATTATCATCTTGGTCGCCATCAAAGGAGGTGATGAAGGATGGCGACCTGGAAGAAGGCGGTTGTGGTGGCCTTGGCGGCCATGGTGGCGGCCTTCCCGGCGTTCGCCCAGGTGACCGTGGCAGAGGAGGTCCAATCGGTGCTGCCGGCAGGGGAGGAGCTGCCGGATACTGAATTGCTTGGGGCGGAAGGCGAAGCGGCATGGTATCTCGTAGCGCTTTTGGACGCGGGCATAGCTGGAGCAAGTGCGGTAGGCATCCATTACGTTGGTAGATCTAACCTAGACCCGGGCTTGCAAGCTGCATGCATAGGTGGCATTGCTGCTGTAGCTGCTTTTCTAGTAGGTGCTTCCCATTATTTGCTTTCCGACCGGTAAGCAGTGAGGGAGGGGCTATATGACTGCAGTGGTAGCAGTTGCAGGGGGCCTCCTCGGTTTGTGCGGAAGTCTCGTTTTATTTGGGGGATTATCAGCGCTAAGAAAGAGTGTAGGCCTTATTACTTGGTTTCTGATCGTAGCCATCGTCTGTGCGCTTAGCGCGACGCTCGGTATTCAGATGGTAACCGTTCATTGGGCAGAACTCGTCATCGTTGGAGGGATCGGCGGTCTAGGCGGTGCCTTGGTAGGGATTGGCTACCGTTTGTTTAACCCGTTCCGTGATCGGATCAGGTAGGACCTGCGGCTGACAGCGGAAGCTACCCCGTATGCTTCGGCATCTTGGATAAAGGGGGTTGGCGGTGGCCTTGGCGGCCGTGGTGGCGGCTTTCCCGACTTTCAGCCAGGTGACCGCAGGCCAGACAGTCTTGGTAGAGGAACCCTGGATCGCGTTGCCCCAAGGCGATGAGCTTTCGGACACAGAGCTTCTTGCAGTGGACGGCGAGGCCGACCCACTCACTATAGTTGCAACGGGGATAGTAAGCGGAGCTATTTCAGCAGTCTTGGATGTGGCAAAACAACTTGGGACGGAAGGGAAAGTGGATGGGAAAGAGGTGGCGATGGCCTTCGGTGCTGGCTTCGTCGGGGGAGTCATAGGTGCCACTGCGGCCGGAGCAAAAGCTGTTGCGGTTGTTCGCTCGGGTCTAGCGGGTGCACTCCGTTGGACTGGACGCGCTGTGGCAACTGTTGGAGGTGCTGCTGTATCCTTTGGCCAGAGAGTTTATGAAACATTGCATAGGGTCCACATAGTACTTCACACGCATGTTAGTGAGCGCGTGGTCAATGCATTCAGAACGGTCTGGGATTGGCTCCGGAGGTGAGACCATGGCCGAGAGGAGAAAACTAGATAAAGTAGATGTCGTTGCAGATTTTTTTGCGCGCATGGTGGTTTACCTGTTTCTTCTGGCCACAGCGACCTTCATAGCCAGCGCCGTTTCGGAGCGATCGTTAGTAGAAGGGTTCAAGCGGTGGCCAATGAGTACATGGTGGACAGCGGTTCTCTATCTCCCTGGCGCAGCATTGTTAGCCGTGACTGACAAATGGCTAGAGCGCCGCAAGCGTGAGGTTGCGCGGGAAAGGTAGGCACGTTGGGAGAGGCCAGCCCTGTGGGCGATTTCGCCGCACATGCCTTGGATTGGCCGCGGCCATGGTGATGTTTGTTTTCAACATTGTCACGAAGGCGTCGCTTGAAGACGCGATCAGACAGTGGCCCTTTTCCACGTGGTTTGAGAAGGAACGGGAGAAGAAACGGGACACTTGACAAGCAATCACATAGAAGTCGCTGGAACGCGGTAATGATTACTTTAGATGTTTCTTCTGTAACGCTGCTAGCGCTTCTTGTCGAGCTTTTGTTTCAGCCCCTGCCATACCGTGACCTCCGGTATACAGAGGTGGTGGGCCAGACGGACTGGTACACCTGCGGCCCGGCTGCGGTGGCCACGTTGCTCACCCACTACTACGGCCTACCGACCTCGGAGGCGGAGGCCCTGGAGCTCGCGCAAAACTTCATGCGGGCCCAAGGCCTTGAACCGGGCCCTGAGCGGGGGATAAACGCCCTGGCTCTAAAGCGAACCTTGGAAGCCAAAGGTATCCCCACTAAAGGCTTTCGCGTCAAACCCGAAGCCCTCAAAGATTACTTTGATCGAGGGGGATTGCCCCTGATCGCCCATCTTACCCAGCCGCAGAAGCACTTCGTGGTGGTCATCGGTTTCGTAGGCGACCACATAG
>NZ_JBMFOX010000051.1:0-4522 GCF_049969415.1 Hadarchaeum sp. (SeqCode) | reverse complement strand
CTACTCATGAACAGAAGTATCAGCTATCTGATGGTTGAAAACGTGTAACTAAGCCACGGGCGTTAAGTTGGAAACTTAACACCCTTAAGGGAACGTTTGGAAAGCGGCGGGTGATCGACATCCTCAGTCTTCATCATCCACCTCCAAACCGGCATGTAGATGATCTTTCTCCCGTCCACGGTCTCCTCCCTCTGCTTATCGAAGGTCAGGATGAGCCCTTCTTTCAGTCCGAACTCCTTCATCGCTAGGAGTAGGGGTTCGACCTCCCTCTTTTCGGTTTCGAGCGTGACCTCCCAGCACACCTGAATGAGATGTTTTACCCTCGGCCCCTCCTTGACAACGAAGTCGACCTCCCTCTGTCTGTGGTCCTTCCAGTAAAATATCTCCCATTCCCTCTTCCAGTAGTCCCTCCTCCTCAGAAGCTCCACCGCCACGGCGTTTTCCATTAGCCTGCCACGGTTCTCAGATGTTCTGAACCCAACGGCGTTCGAAAGCCCCGTGTCAATGGAGAATATTTTTTTTGGGGCAAGCACAGCTTCCTTGAGCTTGAGGGAGAATCTCTCGAGCTTGAAGATGAGGTAGGAATTTTCGAGGAACGATATCCAGTCCGAGACGGTGTTCGCACTCCCGAGGGAGAGCATCCGTTTCAGCCGGTTGTATGTGATTTCTGAGGAGGGATTTGAGAGGAGGTATCTGGCCAGCTCCCTTAACTTTGACGGATGCTTCACCCTGTATCTCTGTATCACGTCCCGCTCGACGATATCCCTGAAGTTCTCCAGCAGGAAGAGCCTGCCGAGCCTGAGGGCCAAGGGGAACCCACCGGTCTCCATATACTCCTCCCAAAGCCTCTTTATCATGGCCACCCCCCTCGTCGAGTACAGGTTCTCTTCCTTGATCTTCACGTTCCTGTACAGCAGAAATTCCCTAAAGCTGAAGGGATGTAGAGCGAAGTCTATATGTCTTCCGGTCAGGTGGGTCGCGAGTTCTTTGCTCATCAGCCTGGCATTGCTGCCGGTAAGTACAACCTTTTTAGCGGGCAAGATTCTCGCGATGAACCTCTCCCACCCGGGAACGTTCTGAATTTCATCGAAAACCAACGTATCAACATCACCCTTGAGAGAATACACGGCCTCGAGGACTTTGTTCAGTTCTCCCGCCTCCATGCTGAGCCTCTCGTCCTCAAAGTTCACATAACCGAAGTTCCCCCTTCTGGCCAGCTGAAATGCGAGGATCGATTTCCCGCACCTTCTAACCCCTGTGATTATGTTCGCAATACCGGTAGTCACGTGCCGTTCAATTTCTAGGTTTTCCCTTTCCACGATGTTTTCGGACGTGAGTATCTTCACCATCTCCTCTTCTCTGTCCGCTATCGCTGACTTGATCCCCTCTACTGAAACCATGGAGATACCCAATTTTACTAGTATTAAGTATTTAAAAATCTTTGCAATACAAGTGCAAAGTTTTAAGGGGAAGAACTAGAACATCTCCGGCATGGCGAGGAACCACAACCTCGCGCGAAGGATACTCGACGCCTCCTGGGAGGGGTTCCCCCACATCTGTCCTACAAGGTCGAGAGAGCTGGCAGGGCGGTGGGGGTAAACCCAAAGGGCACCTCTCAAAACATCCCCGAAGGGTTAGACAGGGATTACGTTGCGTCCCTGCGAATCCTTCAAGCGGGGCTGGGACGGCCCGAAGTAACGCCTGTGGATATGGGGCCCCTGCTCGGCGTCCTGGCGCAAGCCGTGGTTTGCTTGACAAGCGTCGCCGCTAAAGAGGAGGCCCCCTGCGAGAGCTGGGGGTAGTTCACCTGCATCTTACAGCCGAGGTTCATTTGTCTAGATTAGAAGTGAATGCTGCACTTAGGCAGAGTTATATTTTAGGGCGGAGTTCAAGTTGGATGGGGGCTAATATTGAGAAGGCTCGGGTACAGAGTTCTGGTGACGGGCGTCGCTGGCTTTATTGGAAGCCATCTCGCAGAGAGGCTCGTCGCAAGCGGTTTTGAGGTCGTTGGACTTGATAACTTCTCTAGCGGCCTTATGGAAAATCTTTCCTCGGTGAAAAATTCTAAGAATTTTTCACTCTTCAAGGGGGACATTCTTAACGATGGGGACCTTTCCAAGGCAAAAGATGTCGATGCAATTTTTCACCTAGCCGCCCAATCAAGCGTGCCAAAGTCAACGGAAGACCCTTGCAGGGATTTTGAGATAAATGTGAGAGGGACAATAAACATGCTTGAGCACGCTCGAAGGGAGGACGTTAAAGCCTTTATCTTCGCCAGCTCCTCAACCGTTTACGGCGAGGCAAAAATTTTGCCCACGCCTGAGGATCACCCCCTGCAGCCCATCTCAAATTACGGGGCGTCTAAGGCGGCGGGCGAAGCCTATTGTTCCTCATACTGCTCTCTATACGGAATTGGGGCGGTGAGCCTCAGATATTACAACATTTTTGGGCCTAGGTGCAGGAGGGGAGTTATGTTCGACCTGATGCAAAAGCTGCGCAAGGATAAGGAGAGGCTAGAAGTGTTAGGAACCGGAGGGCAGGAGAAGGATTACCTCTACATTGACGATGCTGTCGATGCAACGCTTCTTGTGACCGAGAGCGGTAGCCTGAAGGGCGAGGCGTTCAACGTTGGCTCGGGGGGGTCGTGCACAGTAAGGAACCTCGTTTCGTTACTGCTTGGAGAGCTCGGGCTGGATCGTAAGGTGAAGATCGCGTACACTGGCGGAGTTTCATGGCCCGGCGATGTCCAGAGAACCCAGGCAGACATTACCAAGCTGAGAGGGCTCGGGTTCGTTCCAAAGGTCAATCTGGAGACCGGAATAAAATTTTTTGTAGATTGGTACAAGAAGGGATACGGCCTCAGATGATCGTCATTATTTTATTTCCTTGAGCAACCTGTGAAAGGCTTCCTTGAATCTCCTGACGCTCTTCTCCTTCGTGTGCTCCTCCGACAGCCTCATGCATTTCTTAATAAGTTTACTTTTGTCTGGGATGGAATAGACTTCTAAGATTTTATCGGCTATCGATTTTGGGTCGTTCTTCTCTAGCACAAGCCTCCCCAGATCTCCGCTGAAGAGCTCGCCCTGTCCCACACCCCTGGTGATTATTGGTATCAGGCCCGCGTACATGGCCTCCCAGACCACGGACGGGCAGGGGTCAAAGTCCGCAGGATGCGCGTAGATGGAGCACTTCTGAAAATAGGGCTTGAGGCTGGGAACGCGCCCCTCGAGGTGGATGTTTGGCTTCTTTGTGCGCACCTTCCTGCAGCAGTCGCCAACAAGGAAAAGCTCGAAATCGGGCAGGTAGTCCATGGCTTTCACCAGGTTGCTGTAGCCCTTCTCCCTCGCCTCATTCCCTATAAACAGAATTTTCCTCTCGTAGTCGCGCTTTCTCGGCCTGAATTTGTTCACAGGGAACGGCCTAACGACTTCGACTGGCCTGTCCACGTAGTTCTGGATGTCGCGCTTTATCCTCTCGGAGACGGCAATGAAGCCGTCCACGATGGGCAGGTACCTCCAGTAGTAAATTCTTCTGAAGATGCTCAAGCGCTCTCTCCAAAAACTGGTGTCAGCTATGATTGAGATCACTCTGCACTCTGGGTTTTTCTTTTTGTAACGCCGGGCAAACGGTGCGCAGTAAAGGGACTCCAGCAGCAGAATGTTCGAGCCTTTCAGTTTGCCCTGATCGAAGCATCCGATGCCCATGGGAGTTTCCACCACTCGAGAGCCCACGGACTTTGCCCAGGCGAGGTGTGCCGGGTGGGGGCTGATTCCGCTGGCAGGATATAAGAATGTGATTTCTTTCATTGTTATCCGAGTATTCTCTATGTATATATGTCTAAAAAACAAGCCTTTTAGGAGAAAGTGGTTGAAGGTTATGGGGGACTTAAGTGTACAGAAAAAAAATGGAGAAGGCCGAGCTCGTCGATCGAATAAAGCTCATCCAGCGGTACTGCAAAGGTAAAAAAGTCCTTGATGTGGGCTGTGTCGGGCATACAGTCCCTTATGAACATCCCCTCTGGCTGCACAAGTACATCCGGGAAGTGACGGACCAGGTGCTCGGCATTGACATAGAAGCCGAGAAGGTGAAAGAACTGAGAGAGAAGGGCTACAACATGATAGTGGCGGATGCCCTTAGCTGTGATCTGGGGGAAAAATTCGACGTGA
Organism: Hadarchaeum sp. (SeqCode); assembly: GCF_049969415.1. NCBI lineage: Archaea > Methanobacteriati > Hadarchaeota (SeqCode) > Hadarchaeia (SeqCode) > Hadarchaeales (SeqCode) > Hadarchaeaceae (SeqCode) > Hadarchaeum (SeqCode) > Hadarchaeum sp. (SeqCode). The sequence goes on along the minus strand of NZ_JBMFOX010000051.1, from coordinate 356 downwards.
TAGTGGCTGGGCAGGTTATAGAACACCTTGACAACCCGGGAATCTTTCTGGAGAACATGAAGCGACATCTATCCGATGATGGCGTGATGATAATCAGCACGGACAATGCCCACGGTGCGATGTTCATAAAGGACTATCTTATCCAGAGGCCTAACATAAATCCCCAACATTGCATGTTCTTCTCTAGGGAGACCATCACCGAACTTCTCAGACGCCATCAGCTGGAAATTGTGGAATTTTACTATTATGACGACGCATGGAAATGGTTTTTCAGGATTTTCCCGCAGTTTGCCTCAAATTTTATATTTGTATGCAGGCCGAAGCGATGAAGTTTAAAACAAGGGGTAATCAAGTTA
>NZ_JBMFOX010000050.1:0-5106 GCF_049969415.1 Hadarchaeum sp. (SeqCode) | reverse complement strand
CTTCCTGGTCCTGGCGTATAAGTGGCCCGAAAACGGTGACCGTGTTTCTCTACGTGTACAGTCCTCAAGGGCAAGTGATTTCTGATGCGAAGGTAGAGTGCAAAGAAGCCGCCGGCAACACCTTCCGCGACACCACCGGCGCGAACGGATTTGTGATAATCAAGGGCGCGGCCGGCACTTGGCAATTCACGGTCTCCGGAAGCGGCTACAAGGCAAACTCCTGGAGCCAGGAGATCACACAGACCGGCGAGCAAAAAGTCTACTTGGAGAGGGACTGGTCCTTGCTGTGGATTAGCCTCTTATTGCTGCTAGTGGCCCTGCTGTTGCTGGTCAAGCCGTGAGTATGACTTCTGGGATCAGGCGGGGGGTGCGCCCCTGAGGCGCAGGCCCCACCTGTGCTTGCCCTACCTTATCTATCACCACCTTGCAAAACTCCCCTGCTTCACCAGCAAAAGCCTACAGTCACTGTAGCGTGATGGACTCGGTTGCAAACATCAGTGCATATGCAGTAAATATTGAACTCCCAAACGATATCTGGAGCAAGGTCGGTAACATTGTCAAGCCACGTACACAGGAGCACGTTGTTAGCATCGTAGAACTGTCCTCGGACTTCTGCATAGCGCAGTGTCTTACCGCTCACGTTTTTAGCATATCCCCGAATGACCCAGGGCATGAACGGATTATCGTAGGGCAATAGTTGCCAGTTCAGAATCTGGAGCTTTGAGGCCGCGGCTATGGTTACAGACTTGCCAGACGACCAGGAGCTGACAACCGAGCGGTCCAAGGAACAGCGCGCCTGGGCCTTAACCTGATAAGTGCCCGCTGCGGTCCAGGAGTGACTGGCCGTAGGAGTGGAGCTCCAGGAGGAATAAGTTCCATCCCCCCAATCAAATCGATACTCTAGCGGGTGGCCTTGGCTACAGCTAGCCCCTCCCGTCGTAAAAGAGAGGATCTCACCTACTTGGCCGGTGGATGGTCCGGAAGGTGTGTCGGGTGTTGATACCGTGTGAGGCACTTGAGTTTGACAGCTTACGAGGCCCATGAGTAATACTCCAAGACCGCTTACCAATCCGGCTATCCGCAAGACTCTCTTAACCATAGCAACTCACCTAACTTGCAGCATATGCGGATTGCTCCACCGTGTCAAAACCAAGGCTGGTCACCGCCCAGCCATTACCGTTCTAGTATGACGAGGTCCAGGGAAAGAAGGCCCTTACCGCGGGACAGAGGGTGGAGTTCGAGGTGGCCTGGGGCGAGAAGGGCCCGCAAGCCGTGAACGTCCGGGGGTTTCGCGCTCCCCACCACCGTGACGAAGTTGCAAAGAGGAGGTGCCCTGAAAAGACGCGCTCGAACTGCGGTGCCGCTCCAGCGCGGCCAGCGTTGGCCCGTGGGCTTGCCCCGGTTGTGGGGCGGACCTTGCGGACGTGGGAACCGGCGGGGAAGGTCCCGAACCGGGCGAGTGAGCCGGCTCAGGGGCCACGGTTGCCCTCCGCAGCCTGGCCACCCCAAGATACCTGCCCCTCCGGGCGCTACAATGAGGGCGCTTCCTGACACAAGGAGGCCAGGATGTTCCGAAAGGCTGTGCCGGTGATGGTCCTGGTGTGGTTAGGGCTTCTCTTGTCTGGGTGCGCCCCATACCCAAACCTTCGAGTTTGGATCATCGCCGAGCCTCCAGAGGGACCCGCCCCGCTTTGGGTGCAGTTCCGGGCCGGTGTAGGCTTTGCGGGGGGCGAGATCATCCGGTTCGAATGGGACTTTGGAGATGGGAATGATGCCATAGGACCTTCTGTCCTTCACATCTACGAGACGCCGGGCACCTACGTAGCCACACTCACGGTCACTCACGATAGCGGGGCAACGGCCTCGGGGACAAAAACCATCAGAGTCGACCCACCTGCCCTGCAGATTCTTGAGTATCGCTATTGGCTGGAACCGACGGGACGCCTGCAGGTGGAAGGGCGGGCGCAGAACATAAGTCCTCGCAGACTTACCCGCGCTTCGGTCTGGGTAAAAGTCTACGACGCTGACGGCGCATTGATAGGGAAGGCGAGTGCGTGGACTGATAATCTCGAATCCCGGGAGGTGTGGCGATTCGTTATCCGCTGCCCCACAGAGTGGCCGGACGAGATCGCCTGGGTTGAGGTTGTGGTCGGGGAGTGCCGCTATTGGTAGTCCTAGACTGCCGATGACCCCCGAGGAACGCGAGCGGCTGCGCCTCACGATTCAGGGGCTCGTAAACGCAGCCCTCATGAAGTTCCCCAAGGCTGATCCGGGACCCTGAAGCAGCTCTGGGCGGGGGATTCTCGAACCATGACATGCGGCATTGCTGCCTCCATTGACGGCTATCCTCCTAGCAATCTATCTGCTGGACTTGCCATCGCTTGGATTTCCCGAAGACTTCCGGCCATGTGAAGATAAATCTCTGTGGTCCGGAGGCTGCTATGGCCGAGGAGTTCTTTTAGGGCTGGTAGTGGTCCTCCGAAGGCAACGAACAGTGTGGCTGCGGTGTGGCGGAGGCGGTGCGGACTCACCTTAACCCCATCTAGTCCTGCCTTTTTAGCAAGCCTTTCCAAGATGCGCTGAACGTTTCTCCGGGTTAACCTGGCTCCGTCACGGGTCACAAAGAACGGCGCATGGGCAGGAGCGTATCCCCGGACTTTTGTCCACTTACGCAAGGCCCGGGCGGTTGTCGAACCGAAGTATACAAAGCGCTCTTTCCCGCCCTTTGCATGTCGGACCCGAATCCGATGGCCAATGAGATCCACATCCCCAACATCCAGGCCGATCAGCTCTTCTAACCGCAGGCCCGTGTCTACAAAAGAGAGGACGATGGCCCGATTTCTAATCCCAGTCCAAGTAGAGTGATCGCAGGCTCTTAAGAGGGCCACAACTTGCTCCGGCGTTAGAACCCGAGGGAACTGGCTTGGAACTTTGGGAATAGGGACATTCTTCATCGGGCTTTCCTCAAGGAGGCCGTCCCGTACGAGGAAGTTGAAAAAGGCTCGGATGGCTCTCAGGCGGATGTTAACAGTGGTTACTGCTAGGCCTCGGTCGAGCAATTGAACGGTGAACGTACGGAGCTGCTGGCTCGAGGGCAAGGGTGCCGTTGGCCCTCCTAAGAAAGCTTGGAGCTGGGCGAGTGCCTCACCGTAAATCTCCAAAGTCCTTCGAGCTAAGCCCTTACTGCGACAATATACCTGGAACGCCTCGACTGCCTGGCCGAACGTCAGAATTTCCATGTTCGCACGCCTCCCTGATTTTGGCAGGGAAAAGCGTGGCTCCTCGGAAGGGCAGGGAGTCTAGTAAAATGCGATCTGAACAGTGTTTCTGATCAATCCGCACGGGTCCGTAGCTCAGGTGGTTAGAGCGCACGCCTGATAAGCGTGAGGTCCCTGGTTCGACTCCAGGCGGGCCCAGAGGATTTGACTGTCTTACGCCCCTATTCTGCGCAAAGATCCGCGAGCGGAGGATTTTTTAGAACGGGTATCTTCCCGGCTACCCACTTTTGTTCGAGCCGAAGGTCGGTGGTGCTCCCTTGAACCGGCGCAAGCAAGGGCACCCCTTCCGGCACCTTCTGGAGCAAAAGCGCTGGTCATGGCGGCATGAAAAGCCTTTCACGTGGTTCCTAGCACAAAAGCGAAATTTTATTGGTCAATAAGTTGAGCAAGACCACCATGAATGACTCGAATTACACAGAAGGACAGATATTTCATGGTTTCAGCGGCTAGGGCTTTTCACCTTTTGCCCATTGGCGCAGCATTTCGATAGTACAACACTGCTGCGGAAATAACGAAGGTTGAGCTGGAGGGCATGATTCCGGTTGATGAAAATTTCTCCTTACGAGGTTTTGCTTCAGCCAGTCCCTTACCGCAGGTACATAGAGGTGGTTGGCCCAACGGACTGGCACACCTTTGGGCCGGCAGCGGCTGCTTTCGTTCGCTGCTGCGGTAACAATGCTTCGGAGAAGGGGACCGTGGGAGCGGGAAAAGCTGCGCGACAAATTTCCCGGGCCAAGGTCTGGGCCTGTCTAACAAAGGACATTCGCCCAAGGGCTGTCCGCCAAAGTCAACGAGGTGCCCAGGCCGCGTTATGAACCGCCCAATGTACCCTCTCTCGACCTCGTAACCTCTGAATGCCCAAAAGAAAACATAAAAAGGCAAGAAGAACTCGCAGCACATAACACACCACAAGGAGGAGGCTCTCTTTTTGGGTGCACGAAAGCTTAAGGTTCCTGAGCCTCCCATTGAGCCTGGTTTTTATGGCCCCGAATACCCCCTCACCCACAGCCCGCAGCCGATAAACCTCAGGACGAAAAGTCTTCCGCGCCTCCTTCCGTTTTGGATCCTTCACCTGGCCACCACCCTTGAGCTGGATCATCGGGATGAATTTTCCTTCCGCTTCCTCGTACACCTTCCCAGAATCGAAGCCAGCATCAGCGAGTAGAACACCGCCGGGATTAGCACTGCTTAGAGCCTTAGCCCCAAGGAGAGGATCAGGAGCATAGCCCTCGCCCACGCTCATCCCCACGGGAAGGAGAAGCCTGGGCTCTTTAAGGTAGCGTATAGTCAGGCAGAGCCTGGCATGTCCCTGTACGACCCTCGGAAATCTTCCCCGCATCCATCGGAGTTCCTGGGTCTTGCCCCGCTGGGCGATCCCTGTGCTGTCCAGGATGAGGAGGGAGTTTTTCTCAAGAAAAGGGCCAAGACGCTCCTTTAAAAGCTCCAAGAGCTTTGTGAGCTCTTCCTCCTTGAGCTTTTTGCGCATGTACCAGTGCAGGGCTTGGAAGCTTGGGCAGGGCTTCTCCGGGAAAAGGTCGCGGAAGAAGGCCTCTGTTTCCCGGTAGGTCCAAATTGTAGTAAGAACGCAGGATAAGGAGGGCAAGATAGAGGTCATCAGGATAAGTAGGGGGCCTTCCCCTCTTTCTTTCCCTCCTTTTCTTGAGGTTTTGGGGCTAACTCCAGGGCCGAGGCGAACACCCGTTTCGGTCTGTACACATGCTTTCCCCTCACCATAGTTTAAAAATCTACCCCCACCTTGATTATTAGACAAACCCACAACTGGCACACCTTTAGCTGGCGCCCTTTTCCATAGTGCATGGTGTCTTGT
>NZ_JBMFOX010000049.1:4933-5163 GCF_049969415.1 Hadarchaeum sp. (SeqCode) | reverse complement strand
GATATCCTCAGCTAAAACGCGATTATACGCATGAAAAATGGACACTACTTCCCGTCCAACTTCTCCTTTTATTACCTTCCTTATTAATTGATAGACCTCCTCTAATGGAAGGTATTTGAATTTTTTAGAAATCCACATGAAGGTTAAACTCCAATATTTTCGAGTGACGAAGTGCCTTTCCTTCTCTCACTTATTATTTCAGCAAGGATACTTATTCCTATTTCCTCAGG
>NZ_JBMFOX010000049.1:0-4923 GCF_049969415.1 Hadarchaeum sp. (SeqCode) | reverse complement strand
GCGCCGATATCTAAGCCCACTGGAGCATGTAATGATCTAAGATCCGCGTCGCTTATTCCTGCTTCTTTAAGTCTCTTTATAAGCGTTGTTGCCTTCGCTTTGCTGCCAAGTAGACCTACATATGCTGGTTTCTTTTTAATGACTTTCTCTAATGCTAAGTAGTCGTGTTCAGGCTCCCCATGGACAATAACTACAAAATCGCGTGAACCTACATCTATCTTTTCCAATATTTCATTAAAGTTACCTACGATTATTTCTTCAGCCATCGGAAATCGCTCCCTGTTGGCTAATTTTTCATTATCATCCGCGACGATTATGCTGAACTTCATAATCTCTGCTAATTTGGAAAGAGCTAGAGCTATGTGACCTGCACCAATTATAAAGAGCCTTTGTTTTGGCTCAAATACATCGATAAAAATTGTCAACTTACCTCCACACATCTGCCCTGTCTCAATAACTCCACTTTCTCTTCCTCCGTCGCCCAATGATAAAACTACTTTCCTAGGTTTGCCTTCTTTTATGGCTTTTAAGGATTCATCAATTAAAACTCTTTCTAAATTTCCGCCTCCTATGGTTCCGAAGACTGCACCGTCTTCACTTATGACCATTTTTGCTCCGATATCTCTTGGCCCATGCCCCTCTTTTTCGATCACAATACATAAAGCGGTCATTTTTCCTTTTTTCAAGAGACGTGATATTTCTTGAAGTAGCCATATGTCATTTGACATAAACCTCACTCAGGTTTACGAGAGCTACTAAGTAGTTTAATAAGAGTTAATTCCCTGGCTTTTTGAGCAAGCCTTTCTCGACTTACCAATTCTATGGCTTCCTCTGGACACCACTCAATACATGCTTGGTTAGCAATTTTACGACCCGGGAAAACCCCTATCCCCTTTCTTCGCTCACATAGATCGCAGACTATAGCTATTTTCTCGTCGGGATCAATAGTGATGCTTCCGAAATCACAGGCCTTTATACACCACCCGCAACCATTACATTTATCTTTATTAACAACTATAGGACCATTCTCGGACTGTCTCAAAGCTCCGCGTGGACATGCCCTTACGCACGGTGGATCTTCACAGAGCCTACACGAAATGGCAAGATTGAACGCCGGGGGAATGCGTAAAACTCTAATCCTCGATTTCAATGGATTAAATGCCTTATTTCCGGTTTTCTCAAATGAGCAAGCTAATTCGCAAATTCCACAACCTATACATCTATTTGGATCTACATCTACAAACATGAATTTCACCAAACTCGTATCTTTAGTGGTTTCCATATATGGCATATGCACACCACAATAAATTTTTACTCTTTAATCTCCAAATCCCTAAGTTCTAGTTCTTTGAGCTTTTCATGAGTTGGGATTCCGTCATGGTCCCAACCGCGCACATCATAGTACTCATCGAGCATAAAATCTAATTCTTCCTTTGTGATCAAAACTCCTTTTGAAGGCCCTGAAGGAATAGGAGTGGAGACAATTTTTGGAGGAAGGCTGTCATCTTTACGGGTGAAGCCCTCTCGTATGTTAAATAATCTGGCAAGGTTATTTATTCTTTCCCCAACTATTTTCAGGTCAGCGGCTTTTAAGTTAAATCCAGTAACGATGTTATAAAGCCTTGCTAGATCCTCGTACCCATCATACACGCTAACTGTAAACTTGCAGATGACAAGCGAATCCATAACTGCGAATAGGTCTTCCATATCTTTGACTATTTTTCCACTGCCCTTTTGAACGGTGAAACGGTTTTCCTTCCTATTCAGGTCAAAAACATGAGCCCAGTGAGTATTGTGATCAGCCCCCTTGAAAGATACAGCGTAGCCCAGCGCTGTAGTTTTTAGACTCCTTACATCGTATCCAGACATTTCAAGCCCTTTTATGTGGTTAGCTAGTGCTTCTGATCCCTTACCTATCCTTTCTGCGGCTCGCTTGACACCTTCAGCTAAAATATCGCCTAGCTCTTCTCTACGAGCTATGAGATCGATAAGCTTAAGCATGGCTTCATAGTTCCCAAATTTAAGATCTAAACCGTTAGTATCGTCGTAAGTGATTATTCCGTTTTCGTAGCAATCCATAGCAAAAGCAATGGCATCACCAGTAGATATCGCGTCTAAACCATAGAGATTACATAATTCTATTGCTCTAATGATGGCGTCTGGTCTATTGACCCCACAATTCGGACCGAAAGCCCACACCGTCTGGTACTCTATGCGGGCAACAGCGCCTTGGTAGGGACCTTCTGATACGGTGGCTATATGTTCGCAACCAATCGGGCAGGATGAACAAGCTTGAACCTTTGCAACGAAGTATTTATTCAAGTGTTCACCGCTAATGTTTTCCGCATCTTCGAAACTAGCAGTAGAAAAATTCCTTGTAGGTAGACACCCAGCACTGTTACACGTTGATAGATCCTCAACTGTTCCTAAATCTCGATATTTTGCAGTAGTACCAAATAGTGTCACCCAATACCTATCTTTAACCGATACCGAAAGTTTTCCGTTAGTTGTGTAATGTTTTACGGCTGTCGACCCTCTTGCTCTTATGAAAAATTCTTTACAAAATTGTAACAGAGCATTTGGATTTGCTACTTTTAATTCTGAGGTCCCACGAACCGCTATAGCTTTCAGATTTTTCGCACCCATCACTGCGCCTAAGCCACCTCTTCCTGCTACTCTTGTTTGATCACTTATTATACACGCAAACCTCACCAGTCTTTCACCAGCCAATCCAATAGCAGCAACGCGTATTGAATAGTCGCCTAGTTGTTTTCTAATTTCCTCTTCGGTTCTTGCAGGAGATAGTCCCCATACATCTCTAGCATCCATCAGTTGAACAAAGTCATTGTTTATCCATAAGAATACAGGAGTTTTCGCTTTACCTTCTATAATAATAGCATCATACCCTGCCTTTTTTAGCTCACTTGCGAAGAACCCTTGCATCACAGAGATACCTAATCCTCCGGTTAGTGGAGATTTAGATGCGACAACGCATCCTGAACCTGTGGGCGTCATCACGCCGCTTATTGGACCAGTTGCGAAAATTAGTACATTCTTAGGGTCGAACGGGTCTATTTTAGGCTCTGTATAATCATACAATAGTTTTAAAGCGTACCCCAACCCACCAATGTATTTTTTAGCTTCTTTTTCTCTCAACACGTGAGTTTTCGTGGTCTTTTCTGTTAGGTTAACATATAGAATTTTTCCCGCATAACCATACATATGTTATTCCCCTATACAATACATGAGAATTTTGATTGCATTATGAGGACATTCATCTGCGCAACATTTACACCCAGTACACTCTTTAGGCGTCTTAATAAGTGGTATCATCCCTGTCCTTGGCTCTATCAGAACCCCCCTTGGACAAGCGACGGTGCAACACATACAACCGAAACATAAATCCTCATTTATTTTTGGCCGAGGCAATTCAACTACTCCTCTCTTCTATGTTCTCGGAATTGGTATTTCCAAGAGATCAAATGGAATATTTTCGATGGAAATTCCGACGATTTCGCTGAGTCTATCCATTCCTTTTTTATTCATATACCATCTTATCTCCCTAAGCATATTTTCGATGATATTTATATCTCTGTAAATTGCTGTACATATTTCTACCGCACTTCCACCAGCCATCATAACTTGTATAACGTCAAAGCCCCGCATGATGCCACCTGATGGCACTAGCGGCGTCTTAAGCTTTCTCTTCAGAAGAGCTGTAGCAAGAACCGTTGTGGGCAATAAAGGAAGAGCCCCGGGGAAATGTGGTTTAAACTTTACTCCTTTTTTAATTTTTAGCATAGTGTTTCCGTTAAATATTGGACGACCAGTATTAAGGTCTAAAGCCAGACCAAGTGGATAAAATGGAAATGTATATCCCATGTAAGCATAGGCATCCGGGTTAGAGCTCTTCTCGATTATTTCACCATTCAAATAGATGCTTGTGGTAGCTATTTTGGGCCATATCGGCACATCAACTGCCGACTTTAACGCTTTAATGAGCTCTATTGCTCTTTCTGGATGCTCAAGATCACCCCAATAAGCCCCTCCCCTTGTCGCATATTCTGGTCCTAGATGCGGACCTATCGCAGGGCATTGCATATCTATCTCAATTGCACTAACGCCAGCTTCGTAAAACTTCGTGGCGACATACACGCCTTCATCAACAGTATTGCAGCTAATACTTCCGATTATATGGCAATTTTCTTTATCTGCTAAGCTTTTGCAAGCTTTTATGTGTTCTGCCATTTTTTCGATACCTGGATTTCGATGGGCTTCGTCCCAATCGAGGTACAACTTTCTGTAGGGGTCGTACCAAAAAACTCGTGGAGGTGGAGCACCGGAAAGAGGGTCTTTTGATGTGGATTTGGTCACAACACCTGCATAGCCCCGCTTTATAAATCTTTTTATCCCATTTTCATCTTCAGCATATCCCGCCGATCCTACAATTATTGGGTTCTTAAAAACCAAATTACCAACTTGGACTTCTAAGCTCATAGCGCACCCCTTTTCGTACTTAACCAGTATTAAGCTTATATTTTAAATTTAATGCTTATGGCTTAATTCTTTATTATTCGAACTATTTCATTATTATTTTGATTTAGAAAAAAGGCTTTATATATTTTCTTCCCCATTCATGAATACACATTTACAATTCAGAAGCAGGTCATGGGGAAAGATTCCCCTATCACAAACTTAACCGTGAAACCTTAACAGACCAACTCCAAAACTAAATTTCCTTTTCGCAATGAAGAGCATGCGCCTATGCGTCCAGGAAAAGGGCACTATGGCTCCGCAACCAGGCACCTCCAATCGCGCGCACGTCCACCCAACAAGGGGGTACAGCAAATTCGCGGGGAACCCCTACGCCTGACCATGACGGAAAAGGCCTATAAGGCCTACGATTCTTAAGGATTGAATAAC
>NZ_JBMFOX010000048.1:0-5255 GCF_049969415.1 Hadarchaeum sp. (SeqCode) | reverse complement strand
GATTATTATTATACTCCAAAACCAAGTTTAATTGGAGTTAGTTAACCTCCGTCGAAAGCTAAATGCCAAAATATCTGCCACCTTGCTAGAAACACTAGCTCATTTAATATGCCGCTACTTATTTTTTTGGGCTGTTTAATGCTAAGGGAATAGTTTGTAAGCCTCAAAAAATAGACTTTAAGGCAGGGGAAAAGGCTAAGCCATAAAAAGGTTGGGAAAGCGTTACAAGAGGCACCGCACATCTAGATGGGGAACATTTAATGAAACTGTATCAAATATTGGCGATGTAGATTTATTTGGCTCCGTTTTCCTGGTTGGGCTCTAAATTGCAAAATGAGCTTTATAAATGCTCCTTTTTTAGGCGAAGCCAAACTATTCTACATCACGATCGGTACCTGGTGATGTAGATTTATTTGTCTTTAGAAAGATTTTTGAAATTTGACGGGTATTTTTAACACCACTATTTGAGGTGGTATTGCTTTGAGGCGCCCTGTTAAGAAACAACTCCCAATCACACTCCCCCTCCTACGTGACGCGGTTACCATGTTCCTCCAATCATACGACAACAAAACCTACTCCGAAAAGAAGCCCTGCCCCAAATGCGGCTCGGAAAACGTGATAAAGAGCGGAGGCACCCAACCCAAAATATTCTGCAGAATAATAACAAAAACTGGCTTCAAAGACATAACTGTGCGGATCAAACGCCTCCAGTGCAAGAACTGCAAAACCAGCTTCTACGCCCAAGCCCCCTTCTACAAGAACTGCATCTACAGCACCCTCATAGTAGACCTCTGTCTCGCCCTGGCTGCCAACATGCCCCGCAACCGGGCGGAAGCCACCCTCACAGAGCTGGGAATACAAGTGGACCGAGACACCATCAAAAACTACTGCAAACTCTTCCGAAAAAGAGCGGAAAAGTACGCCGGCCTATCCTTCCTGGGCGCAGACCTAGCCATAAACGTCCTCAAAATACTCACCGGCGCAGAAAACGTGGAGCAACTCCGAGACAAACTCCCAGAAAAGGGAAAAGAAATCATCCCAGCAACAGCAGATGAAACCTACCCTGCAAAGAAGGGGGCCAAAAAGAAGCAAAAAGAGGAGAATCAGAAGAGGAAGAAGGAGGGAAAGAAACCTCTACTACACCCTGAAGGCTTCACACTCGCCGCAGCCTACCTTCCCACCCTAAAAATCTTTGCCTCGTTATGTGTACAGGACATGGATTTCAACCACCTCCTAGCCCTCATGCTCATGCAGCCCTTGAAGGGAACAGACTACGTTGTAGTTGATGGGGAACCATCATATAATGGAACTTGCAACAACCTGAAAAGGTGCACCATACACCGGAGGCGACGCATCGCGAGGAAAGACCCCCAACTTCAAGAACTTAGGAAAAACGACCCGAACACCTACCTTAAGGGTTATAGATCCCTCCACGATTACCTCAAGGAGGATTTCTACAAGGAACTGGAAAAAGAAATAGGAAAGCCCCCACCTGAAGGACTGCCTACAAGCACCAACTCCATGGAAGGGGGGAACTGGAGGGAAAAACATGCACTTGACACCTCGTACTGGACCGTCGAGGGACTCCGCGATAGAGCTCTCCTCCTGTGCCTGAGGGACTCCCTCAAAACCTTCTCAGGTGGCAAACCGGTGGAGAATCCTGTGGTTCAAATGGGGCACTTTAGCTACGGGCTAATCATGGCGGCGGTCTAAGCAAAGAAGAGTGAACAAGCAAAAAAGGGGTAGGAAGAAAAACAAAAAAGGCAGAACCTCCCTTTCAGAAAATATCGAAAAAGCCAAGCAATTCTACATCACCAACCCCACAAAACGAGCACGTCCAAAAATTCTTCTATTTTTGGGTAGTATTATACTTATGCTATGGGTAAGGCAGTTATTCGTAGGAAGCCTGTGCCCTACAAATACGCAGTAAAACTGCTCGACGTGAGAAGATTCACCCTATACAGCCTGGGAAACACCCCCCTCATAGTCCTCATCAAAGACCAGGTTCCACCCCCCGAAGAAGTTTGCACCGCCATCCACGACGCGGTTCTGGAGCGCCTAATAAACGAGGAAGAAAGGGAGCGGCGCAGCAAATATCGGCCGGAGAAGAAGAGGCCCTGGTCTCCAACAAAAACCAAGACCCCCTTCCAGGACGCCACAAGCAGGGAGGCCAGAAAACACACAGTGGAAGACGACCTCAGAATCGCAGAGGCGGCCGTAGAAAAACTGGGGGACCCCTGGAAACCCTCAAAGAGGGGGCGAAAACCACACTACAGCCCAAAAAAGCTAGCCGCAGCAATACTCATCAAAGAGTTAAGAGGCTTAAGCTTCGAAAAACTCTCCACAGAACTCAAAAACCACAACTACGACGCAAGAACAGAGGAAGCCAGGGAGAAGGGAGAGGAGCCCAAAAGCCCCTGCCCCTCCCAGCTCCACTGGGCCATGGCCAAAATCCCCGAAAAATACCTGGAAGGAGCCCTCCGGATCCTAAACCAGATGGTTGCCGAGGAGCACGCCAAGCTCTTCGGGGAAGAAAACTTGAATGATTACGGCGTAGACTCCACAGAGGACACCTGCACCACCCTCAAAGAAGTCATGAGGGCCATGAAAACGAGGCTCCACCATCAAACCGTGAAGTACCACATACTCTCCCAGCTGGCAACTAACACCGTGGTGGCGGTTAAAGTCACAAAAAACACCCGGGATGCAAGGCCCCTCCTAAGACATGTGCCGCCCGGCTCAACAGTCTACATGGATGCAGACCTGCGACGTTGAGTACAATTATGAGTACGGTCAGGAGAGGGGAATCACCCTCATTGTTTACCCAAAACTTTATGATGGGAAGCCCTACAAGGGGCGCCACCGCCGCCAGGCTCAGAGAGATTTTAGCGAGGAGAAGTATGGACGCCGCAAGCTGGTGGAACGCCCCATAGGGAACAGAAAGGCCCGGGATGGAGGCACGCTGAACTACCGAAGGCCAGACATGCAGAGGAAAGGGCTACTGCTCAAGTACATTGCCCATAACATCAGCGCGTTTTTCACGCAGAAGGCCTGGCAGAAGGAACTGCGGCCAGTGCAATTCCCTCAGAAAGGGTAGGGCACAAGGACAGTGAACAGAGGCCCAAAGCTAGTGGACACTCCGTTCGCCTATTCGGCTCAGCGGCCACCACAAGCCAGTCTGCCCAAGCTGTTTACATCGGTGAAGGGGGGATCGCCGGCAACAACACGCCTCAAACAATCCTTGAAAAAACGAATACTTCAATTTTTTGGACGTGCTCCTGTAAACCGGACATTTTCGGGTTAAGAGTGATGTTTTTTTGGCTGCTTACGCTTAGTTTATGTGGTGGATTTTGGAAAGCTTGTTTGTCGAGGTCGAGTATGCTCCCCCCGAGGGGAGAATCAGGGCTGCTTCCGTCCCGACGTGCAGGTTCAGGATCATCTGTGAGGACGAGGAGATGCAGAGGAGGGCCGACTTCGTCGGGCGCCTCGACCCACGCCTCGGCGAGGATGAGGTCGTCGGCCTCGTTGTGGATAGCTTCGGGCGCCCCCTCTGTCCATCCTGTGGCGCGCAGCTCGTCAAGAACGGCGTGAACGGCTCGGGGACACCCCAGTACCGGTGTAATGCGTGCGAGAGGGATATGGCCTTCCACGCGGTCTTCGAGGCCGTGACCTTCAGGGCGCTGAAGACGCTGACGGCGCTCACCATGGTCATACACTGCCAGACAACCGTCGAGGACGCGGCCGACTTCCTCGGCCTGAGCAGAAACGTCCTCTGGGAGAACCTGTGGCGCCTCCCCGACTTCGAGCCCCGGGTGAGCGGGAAGCCGATGGCCGTCAGCCACCGGAAGGAAAGGGTGCTCGTGGTCAACCTGGACGGCCTCCACAGGGGAGAGAGCTGCCTGCTCCTCACGGTCAGCGGGGAGAGGAAGAACATCGGGGAGGGAAACGAGAGAACCATGGAAGGCCTCGAAGAGCTTCTGGACGGAGCGCTGAGAGGTATGGAGGCGGACCGGTACCTCTTCGTCACGGACACAAACAGGGCGGCCATAAGGTGGCTCATCGAGCGCTACGGGGAGAAGGCGGTGGTGGTAGCGCAGAACCACACTCTCTGGGGGGACGCGATGGTCTACTTCCACCACGGCGGCTGGTGGACCCTGCGCCTCAGAACCGACTCTTTCACCACACCCACGCCCAAGAGAAACGAGGCTAGGCTCCTCCCCCCGGGCGTGATTGAACTCTACGAAGGCCTCAAGGGAACGAACCCGGTGCTCACGCTCAGGAACCACTCGACAGAAGCCCTCGAGGCCATGGGCGCGAGCCTCCTTGAGGCGCTGAGGGCCCTCGCCCTCGAGCTTCGGAGCAGAACGAGCCTTGAAGGCCTCTTCCTCATGATGCTGACGAGGGTAAGGGAGCTGAACTCCGTCATAAAGGAGCTCAGAAGGAGGGGAGTGAGCACAATCGAGGAGAACGCACGGAGAGTGATGAGCTGGATCGCCGAACTGTACGGGGGTGCACCCGGAGCTAAGAGGAAGAGGCTCCTTATGAACGCCTGGAAGCACCTCAAGGCGATGCCCGAGGAGGTCGAGAGCCTCGGAAGAGCCCTCCTAGGCTCCTGGAGCACGAAAGAAGAGGAGGCCGAGAAGCCACACGGGGCGAAGAAGAAGACCGCAAGAGCGACTCAGAGGGCGAGGCTCGTCTACAGGGGCCCCGTCGAGGAGGCGCGGCAATCACTCTCCGAGGAGGCGCGCGGCGCCCTCGAGTGGATCCTGAGCCTGCTCAGGAAGGTGTTCGACGGGAGGGAGATCACCAACAACCCGTGCGAGGGAGAGTTCAGCGTGACAGGGGACGGCGTAAGGAGACGCAGGTCCGCGTTCCCGCTCAGGGCTATCGGCTACGCCTACCTGAGGAGGAACGGCCTCCACGCAGTTGCCTTTGAGGTCGCCGCCCACTTCTCCATGAGCAGGATGGGGGGCGACGCCCCTCACAGGGGAAGGGTTCAGCTGAGGAAAGGCGGAACCTACCTCATCATCTACAGGAACAGGGAAGGGGAGGTGAGCCGGAAGACCGTAACCGTCCTCAGACGCCTCAAGGGGAGGGTGGTCGCCCTCTGCCACGAGGAGCTGAGGAAGAAGCACCTCTCCCGCAGGAGAGTCCTCCACGCAACACCCCTCTAATCACTCTTAACCCGAAAATGTCTTAATCCAATTTTCGGAAAAAAATTTTTTATTTTTCCCAATTCAATTGAGAAATTTACA
>NZ_JBMFOX010000047.1:0-5448 GCF_049969415.1 Hadarchaeum sp. (SeqCode) | reverse complement strand
CCACCTCATCGGTCCAGCCCCTAGCCGCCAAAACATCGGCCTCAGGACAATTTTAAAAATTCAATGCAACACACCAGCAACGTGCCACCCTAGATAAACTTACTTTTAAGCGACGGATAAAAATTGCCAAACCTAATTCTTGTGGAAAGTATGTTTTCTCAAAACACGCTTTCCGCGGTTAGAGTACATGCCAGCAGATCGTCAAGCGTTGCCAGCAGTGTCTCCAGCTTGCCATCAAGCTCAACCGAACTGACCACCTTGCTGCCCCGGGCTACCGTCGAAACCCGAAGTCCCTCAGGGAGCCTCAGATTGTCCGGCGCCAGAGCCATGGCCACTGCTCTCGCCATCTTGCCATTTTTGTATTCGCAAATAACCTTGGCCTCCATTTTCATCCCATCACCCGAAAAGCAAAATGCCCTCCACCATCTGCTCGGATTTCTTGTTGGGACCATTCCTTTATCATCAAGAGAAGCTCTCGCATAACCGCATATATTGGCACCGACTTGCCCGAGAAGCACTCGGCCGCATCAGGGTGGACTCCGCCCTCAATTCCCGCACATCCTGGGTAGAGCCGTCGCAATCGATCCACCAGCTGGGCACAAATTAGGCTGCAATCGATTCTACCTCCCCCACCACGCATCGAGATTTGGACGCCGTTTTCCTTCGGGCAAAAGACCATGATCATCGTTGCCTCATGACCAAAAGCTCTCCTAAGCGGTTCCAGCTGCGTGGAAGCTACGTAAGGGAGAACTGCCGCGAACGGTGTAGATTGCATACGGGGAACCTCCCTAGCAAAAACTAGGTAAACTCCCACGCTTTTGATTTCACCTAAAAAAATTGGGCTTCGCACCCTGATTTCTAGGAGTTCCCAGTCAAGCTGAAAACTTTCCAAAATCCGCGAGATGGTTTTCCCGGCCGGCGCCATCGACAGAAAATCATCGAGATTTTTAATCATTATCAAATCATCCGCTGGCAATTCTTTGAGAAAATCGAAAACCAGCTCCGGCCCAGAAACACCGGAATTTAAAAACTCACCATAATAATGAGCCAGAGTCCCCACATGAAGCGCCTCGGCCATCTGGTTTGTGAGGGCAGTGCGCCTTCTGTCCACCACATCATACATCGTGGGGCGGCCTAGCCGTGTTTTGAAAAGATGGGGAAACTTCTTCATGGACCGCTCGATAAACGGACGAACAAATTCACCACACCTCTCTTCAACCGGATCAAACGCAAAGTCGGCCCTACAGCCGAGCAAGGCGGTAAGATCATCGAGTTCATCTGTGGGGCCGAATTGAGTGGCCAACATGTGACACAACAAGGAAGTAGCAGCAAGCGTGTGCGACTCCATTGCCGGATTGAAAACCGACGCCTTCTTTGGATTGCCGTCCGGTGCGTGGTGGTCGATTATTAGAACATTTTCTGCCTTTTCAAAGAAATCATCGTAGCTAGCAAAGGTTCCCTTGTCAGAAATCACGAGCAAATCAAACTTGCCCTTGATCAACTTGAGATCCTCTTCCAAAAGCTTGAACCTTTCGGGAAATTTTATCACAACTTTGGCCCCCAAACGTCGAAACATCCGATGTAAAATTAAAGCACTGGAAACACCGTCAACATCGTGATGGGAAAAAATTCCTACCTCCAGTCCACTGCGTTGACCAAGCTGCTTTAGCAACCCAACCGCTTCAGAAAAACCCGCATCCCTCTCCAGCAGAAATTTCAGTTGTTCACGATAGGTCATCTTCCCCACCCTGTCATCGCGCGGTCCAACTCGGCCACGAAATCTTCCAGACGATTTCGAGGAATTCGCGCTGCCGCTGAGACGTCATGACCACCACCGTAGCCCCCCACCGCGGCTGCCGCCCGCGAAATCGCCTGCCCCAGATTTACCCCGGCAGCTACTAAGGCCGGCGTTGCCCTGGCGGAGACCTTAACAAAACCATCAACCGTGTCCGCCATACCCACCACTGGCTGCTCAACTGGAATTAGCGCCGACTCAATCGCCAGCGAAATCATCTCACCAAGTATTGCTGAGTCAATGTCGTTCCCGGCGTAAATATATCGAAAGTTAGAAGCAAGTTTAAACGAAGCCAGCTTGTCAACCAGCCATTCCATCGCCCTGAGCATCTGCTCCTGATAGGCACCGAGCAGACCAAGCGCGTCCCTCTGATAGTTTCCATCTCCCGTCGCTAAGGCAAAGCCAATCTCAGGATTTCTCATGTTTCCGCAAGCATCGATTAAAGCAGCATATTCTCCCAACTCTTTGGGCCCGACCAGGTCATCAGTGGTAGCGGTCAAAATTGTTCCCCATAGGGTGTTTCGGAACTCCTCCCTGGACGCTTGAGCACCGACCTTGTAAACAATAGCTTCGGCCAGCTTTTTCTCTGCGTCACTCCCTAATTCTGAGATTAACCTTGAGTGGGATATTTCCAAACTGTCCACCAAGGAACGACACGACGACGGATTTCCTGACAGCCCTATGAGATAGGGTCTAACAGAAGTTCTCAAACATTCAACAACTGGGACTAAGCTGCGGCGGGTCAGCTTTAAACCCTCGCTCTCGCGTACCAGCCCCAGATCAACCGATCGCTTCAACAGCGTGTCATTGACCCCCGTAAAACCAAATGGCGACTCCTGCCTGTCCCCAATAGCGCCCACTATTGCCAGACCGAGTAACGATCTGAAGCGCAAGTCAAGCTGTTCCACCACCGAGAACGTGGCCCCGCTAGCGCTGACATCGATGGAACCGCTGAGCCCACAGGTGTGGGGGTTGAGAAAGGACAGTCTTGGGTGGTCTATCAAAGGACCAGGATGATGGTCAATTATGACGACCTCCTTACCCCGCGCCAGTAGGTGTTTGTTGATCACATCCATCTGGCCACTGCCTTGGTCCAGAAAGATGTAAAGGTCATGGCTTTCCGCCCCGAGCTGACCGATATCCTCTTCACTTGGTGGCCTGCCCAGCTTAACAGTAAAGGGGATATTGTAGGCGTAAAGGCACCTGGCCATTATCGCTGCTGAGGCTATTCCATCAGCATCTGTATGGGAGATAACCTTGACCCTTATTTTTCCGTCTAGCCTTGGTCTGAGAAAAGCTGCCACCTCTTCTGCATCCCTGCGAAACCTTTTGATTTCCGCCCTTCCCACCGGCAACCACCGACCTTCAGATTCATTTTTCTGGGATATGTAATAACACTTATTAAGAAATCGGCGCATAGCCTCACGGGGTTCTCATGAAAGTCCAAATTCTGTACACCATAGATTGTCCCTGGTGCATGAAGACAAAAAAGCTGGTCAGAGAAAGCTTGGCTGAAATCGGGGTCAAGGCAGAGGTGGAGGAAATCTTGATAGACACCGACAAGAAAGCGAGAAGATATCACTTTCAGGGTTCGCCGACAGTCAGGATAAATGGCAAGGATGTTCAAGAAGCTGTCTGCAAGGGGAGATGCCTGCCATGTGAGGAGCTGGCGGAACGTGTCAAGAGCACAACTGAATTCGTAAAAACACAATGTCACCTTGGCTGCAGGGTATACTTCTACCGGGGCAAACAGTATCCTTATCCCCCTAAGGGAATGATCAAAGCAGTGTTGAAAAAGTCCATCTAAATCCTACCGACTAATCAATGGTGCCCAACCATCCAATGGCCGCTGATTCCTTCAGTTGAAATTAAAGGCTCGCACCATTCAGAAGAAAGAGCGGGGCAAAATTCCTCTTATCTCTCTGGTACCACTTACCGGCGCACCAGCAGCGCCGCCCTCTCTCTGTCATATCTCCAGTCAGCCGGCAGGACTCCTTTCCGCTTGTAATATGTGGCTAGCTTGTTAACCCGAGCCTCAATTCTCTCCAGAGATCTCTTGGTCCGGAAATCCTTCGGGTTCCGACTGAGGTGGCCCGCGATTCTAACCGCGCTGCGGATAACGTTGGCCAAGTCCTCAGGAAGCTCCATTTTGATCCCATGCGCCTCCAGAATCTCCTTCACGCTCTTCCCAGTGAGCTTTTTGACGTCTGGCACCGCGTGCTGATCGCGTAGGATAATCCCGATTCTGCTCGGCGGGACTCCCTCCTTGCCTAGCTTGACCACTATCTCCTCCACTTCGCTGGCTGAAAGCTCTGTGCCCCTCAAGCCCATTCCGGTCTTTCTCGCCGCCATTTTCTCACCTTTTCAATTCTATGAACCAATTCAAAAACCTATCTACTGCGCGGGCCCTGTGGGAAAAAAGGTTCTTTTCCGATACCGGCATCTCGGCAAATGTCCGACCATCGCCTTCACGTGGGATAAAAATGGGGTCAAAGCCAAAACCGCCCTGACCCCTTACCTGCTCGGCTATCTCCCCTTCCACCCTGCCGACAAATACCATCGGTTCCCCACCGGGTTCACAGTATCCCACCGCCGATCTGAACTCGGCATCACGGTTGTTAACCCCAGACATCAGCTTAAGAATACCGGAATTGCCGAGCGTGCGGAAGACATAATTCGAATAAGGTCCCGGAAAGCCTTTCAGGGCCATCACGAACAAACCGGCATCCTCCACAAAGCAGGGGCACTTCAACTGCGCGCTGACTTCCTTGGCACTAGCGCGGGCTATCTCCTCAAGGTCATCCGCCTGAATTTCAACATAGCGCCATTTGTAGTGAACCACTTCTATGCCTCTCTTTACTGCCAGCTCACTGACCTCCTGGAATTTGTGTTGGTTGCTGGTCACAAAAGTTAATGCCATGCTCTCTCCTCCTTAGCTACATATCGTCCCCGGCTTTCGATTTCCTTAGCGCGATTAATTATCTCTTCCGCTCCCTTTCCGAACTCCGCCCGGTAGCCCGAGATAACGGCGGCATATGCTCGGGTGGCAATTCTGAAGTGGGTGCTCTGCAGCGCGCGTTTCAGCAGGTGGAGATCCACGCCTCGCTCTTCGGTCGACGAATCATGCCCACCCAAACCAAAATCAACGAAGTAAACTTTGCCATCTGATTTAAGGATCATGTTTGAGGTCGTAAGATCGCCATGGATAATGCCGGCCCGGTGCAGTTTAGCGATTTGTTTGCCGATGATGCGGCACACCTTCCGCATCTCAGCAGGCCCAAGTCTGTCCAAGACCTGCTTTACTTGAGCCCCTTCGATAAATTCCATGACGATCCTCATTCCAACTTTATCCACTTCATAAACAATCGGCGTCGGTACCCCGGCACGCTTGGCGTCCGAGAGCAGACCGGCCTCTAGAGCTGTCCTTGACTCTCGAAGCCTAAGATCCAAATCTTTGATGCGGTAGCGTTTGGGTATTCTGGTCTTCACGATCACCTTGCCCCCACCGGCCTGATGCAAGACCTTCGTGAAAGGTTCTAAATAGAGATTTGCCTCAGCTCCCTTCTTTATTAACATCAGCTTCGCCTCCATGTGATTTCAACTTCGTCCGTACGCCATCTCTGTCTGACCTTAGTGTTCCTGATGCTCTGCCT
>NZ_JBMFOX010000046.1:0-5555 GCF_049969415.1 Hadarchaeum sp. (SeqCode) | reverse complement strand
ATTCAAGTACTTCTCGAGCTTGGGGAGGAGCACGGGGTTCGGGAGGGCAAGGGTCTGCGGATCGACCTTCCCCTTTCATTGCGAGACGTGACGGAGATGATTGGAGCGAGCCCTCAAACCACGTGTAACGAATTCTGGGCCCTTGCCCGACAGGGGACTATAAAGATTTCCTGGCCTACGTTGCTCATCCTCGATCAAGAGGCCCTGCGCTTCCATAGGTGACGAATGTCTTCTTTGGCTAAAAAGTTACGTTCCTGTCGGGGTTATTACCTGCTCCTTCGCCTAGACGAAGCCATCCCTTCAGGAAGCCGAAGGCTTTCCTTCAGCTAGCTGATTGACTGCAACGGGTGTTCATTGCTTTTATTTAGTAAGGAGGTGGTGAAACATGCGCGAAGAGCTCCAGGTTCTCGAGCCTCAGGAGAGAGATGTGTCTACCACGTGGTCTCGGCCAGAGATCAAGGAACTCGCGGTGTGGACTAACCCGAGCGCTGCGCACTGCTGTTGCACCTGTGCTTGTAAAGCAGAAGGAATTATATAAGCCCATAGGGAGGTAGCTGGTCATCCGGCTGCCTCCCGCATAATCGAGATGGATCGCGATATGAGGGCAATGGTATTTCAGTTGCCAATTGAAGAGGATGTGGTGGTGATTGACAGAGCGCTCAGTAAGGGTTTGCACTTGCTGGCTCATATGATTTATACAGAACTGGATGTGCTACACCTCGAAGAAAGCCACGAGTATGCAATTTGTTCCCAGATAGCTGCGGCTATCGAGTGTGGGATTGTTATCCCTGAACGGCTTATGTTGACGCTAAAAGATCGTGTATTATTAAACATTTTTCACTCGGGCCAGCACCTTCCGTTGCGCGAAGCTACTCGGGCAACTCAGTTCCTTACTCTCCTGGAGCGGGATGAGGAGGCTTTGCGCGCGCTCTCCGTCCTGGCTTCAGCCGTTCAAGGGGCCCAGAACAGAGACGGAGGCTGGGGCTTCTATCGTACTGACCACTCCCGTATACCTGCGACTTCGGCCGCGCTCCAGGTCCTGGCGAAGTGTAGGACGAAGGGACTCGATGTGGACCAGTCGGTACTTGATAGGGGATACGCTTTCCTCACAGAGGCCTACTATAAAGACCTCGCACGAGATCGAGTGCTAAGTTTTAAAGCTGCCCAAGTGTTAAGCGCATACCTTGTGCGGGTTCCCGAGATTCCTGAGTTGTTGCGTGACATCGCTGGAAGCGTGATTCGAGTTCTGCACGAAAGCCAGTCGGAAAACGGTTCTTGGACGTTTCTGGTTCGCGCTACCCCTAGGATGCGTGAGGATCTGGGCTCGGTCGCCGTGACATCGATTAACGTTGACGCCCTCACAGCCGTTCTGGCCAGGGAGGAGGTGTTGACCGATGAACAGTGGGCCACCGCGTTGACGATGGCCTTGAAAGGTGCGCGATTCCTGTGCGCGACCCAGATGGGGGACGGGTACTGGCCAGCTCAACATAGTGACGAGTACATCATCCGTACTGCCGAATGTGTCCGGACCCTTTTCCGGGTGCGACGATTAATTTCCGATGCTTAGGAACGAAGAGCAGCAAGCAACACCGGAGTTCTTTGAAGCTCTCAATGCCGAGTTGATGTCTACTCTTCCGACGCTTGAGGGTGCATGGAAGCCGCGATTTGTTTTCGGACTGCAATGGCACATCACGGATCGGTGTAACCTTCGCTGCAAGCATTGTTACATTGACAGGGCACCACGTCGTGACCTGTCGCTGCAGGACCTGCTCGTCATTCTGGACAAGTTCTGCGCTGCATTGCGGGGCTGGCAGGCAGCGGGCCGAATCGTGCTCGGCGGCGGTGAACCATTTATGCGCCCCGACCTCTGGGAACTCGTCGAGGCCATATCGGCGTATCACCAACGCGGCTATCCGCTGCGGGTTGACTTTATGACCAACGGCAGCTTTGTCACCGACCAGGTCATACAGCAACTACGTACATACCGCGGGATATTGGGGGTCGTCCAAGTAAGCCTCGACGGCAGCCATGAAGAGGTTCATGATTCCATTAGGGGGCCGGGCTCCTTCGTTGCTGCCTGCTCTGCGCTTAAGCGGCTGAGGGACGCGGGTGTGCCAACGGCCATCCACTTCGTGCTGACCCGCAGGAATCTTTCGGACGTAGATGGCCTTCTAGAGCTATCGGCTGAGTTGGGCGCTTCCCGGGTGACCGTCTCGCGACTTGTCCCCCTGGGGCGGGCAGAGGCGAGCGACATGGTGACAACGGATGAGTTGCGAGAGTGTTGGACCCGCCTAGCCGCAATGGCTTACGTATACCGCCGTCGCGGTGTATTCCTCGCGACGGGGCGCTGTGATCTTTGGCATCTGGCAGACTTGGAAGGGGCTCTCATAACGTTGCGATTGCGCAAAAAGGGATTCCTCTCTCCCTTGCTTGCGGTCGGTCAGCGCTGCCCGGCCGGTATTAACGGCCTCACTGTCGACGTCGACGGCACTGTATACCCCTGTCGTCGCCTTCCGATTCCTATCGGGAACCTCCTTCAAGACGAGTTCTTTACTGTCTGGCTTGCTCCCCTGTTAAACGATCTACGGCGACGGGGCCAGCTGTTGAAGGGGAAGTGCAGGAAGTGCGTCTTCGCCACGGAAGAGGACTTATCAGTGCTCTGTCTTGGAGGCAGCCCGTGCCAGGCTTACGCCACGGGGGGCGATCTTTTTGCCCCTGATCCAAACTGTTGGTTTGATCCGTCTGAGGGAAACGAGAAGGTGATTGTTAAATGGCGCCAAAATTCATTCTGAAGGACAAATGTTTCATCATACCGGACCCCGCTCGCACCAAGCGCAAGGTCCTTTACGATGCATTGGTTGGTACTGTCTGGGAACTGAACCCGTCGGCGGAGTTTCTTGTGGGCAAGCTGCTCGGCTCAGCCTGGTCAGAAGATGAACTCGTATCGGAAGTCGTGAAAGTTTTTCAGTGTTCGGAAGAAGAAGCCCGCGCCGACGTACGCGCGTTCCTCATAGTCCTGAAGAACCTGAACTTAGTGGACGAAGTAACCGAGACTTCACCTTAAGTATAATCTGAAACAACAACATGTGGTTGACTTGGCAGCTGATAGCGGTCTCTAAAGTTGTCACCCTTGCGGAGTCCATGACAGGGGTCTACTTCCCCGTCTTATTCCGGGAGAGCGGGTGGTCGGTGAGGATGCTGTCGTGGCTGCTTACCTTAGATTCCGTTGTCACACTTGTTTTCACACCCCCCGCTGGGTACATTTCAGACCGCGTCCCTGTTCGCTTACTGATGCCAGTGGGATTGGCTGGGATAGCGACTGCCTACATTTGTCTTGCCACATCTAAAAGTCTTTCTTCGTTCATTGTTTACGTCGCGTTGAAAAGTATCTTCTCGGCTATATTTCAGGTCGTCTTCCTCTACTCCCTGGCGCAGGTAATCCCCCGACATCGAGAAGGTACCTACTTGGGGCTCAATCGTGCTCTGGGCCAGGGTGCGGAGACGTTGGGGGTTATGCTTGGAGGATTCCAGTATGCTGCAAATCAATCATTACCTTTTGTGGTCAGCGCGGGGATCACCTTTGCCGCGGTCATAGGAACGCTAATAATAACGCGCCATCCGGCGTTTGCCTCGCCAGCCAAGCGCATAGAGAGACGACAACAACCAGGGGCACCTGTTATTGGACCGTGGGTCTTTGGCCTATTGTTTACAGCGGCATTGTTTATGGGAGCCTCCTTTCAGGCCGCCAGATTCATATCGCTGTATGTGACAGAGGTAGCCAAGCGGAGCACTGTTGAATTGGGAACCTTCTTTTCCCTGCTCACGGGTCTTTATGCGCTTACCCTCCCGCTTTTCGGAAGGCTTCTCGATCGCACCAGGCGTCCGCTTGCGCTGCTGGGAATCGGTTACGCTGGTAGACTATTCTTCTATGGAGCTCTTCCCCTTGCCTTTGCATCCCCGTATCCACACGTACTCGTAGTGGCGACGCTGCCCTACAGCATGGTGGTCTTAGCCCAGCAAAAGGCGCTGTTCTACCTCGCTCCGGCAGCATGGCAGGGGCGGATCTTCTCGCTACAGCATGTGGCTTTCTTGTTAGCTCCAATGATAGCCTTTCCAGTTTACGGGGCCATTTGGGAGGCCTTAGGCCCAACCTCAGTGTTCCGCGTTGCTTGTGTTTTCTTGGTAGCTAGTGCTCCTGCACTCTGTTACGCCTATCTTGTGGCAGTGCGACATATGAAGGGAAAAGAGCCGACACAGAGCGAACTTCAATGAGGGGAGCGTCCTACGGTACAGTGTAAAGCGGTAGCCATGAGCCTATCTGACAAAGCTGTCAACCGGGCGGCCTTGGTGCGCCAGGAGATCGTTACCAGGCAGAGGGGTTGGTGACGAGGTGGTTGAACGAAGGCGGTGCTCCTCCTAAGAACGCTTGGCAACAAGGAAAGGAGGAACACCGGCAATGGATCTTGCCTACAAGGAAGCGTATGCCATGAACCGGGAAGCGGCAAGGATGAGATTGGTCGAGACGTACCTCCAGACGGGCAGCATCGCAGAGACCGCCCGCAGGTGGCACACCTCGCGGAATCTGGTCCGGAAGTGGGTCCAGCGTTACCAAGAGAGCGGGGCAGGTGGACTGGCTGACCGGTCTCGCCGTCCCCGCCGCTCTCCCACCCAAACCCCAGCCCAGATCGAGGCCGCGGTGCTGGAGGCGAAGGAGCGGACGGGGTACGGGAGGAAGAGGCTCGCCTGGTACCTGTGGCGGGAGAAAGGCCTGGCCCTCTCTCCACACACGATCCGCCACATCCTCTCCCGAAACGGGTTTGGGGGCCGCAAGAAGAAGCGGAAGACATTCTATCCCGCCCACTGGGCCTGGGAGGAGGAGCGGCCGTTCACCCTCGCCCAGGTGGACGTGAAGGACGTGCTCGACAAGGGGGCGTTGGGAACGAAACCCTGGGATCACCTGGCGAAACGGAAGCTCCCCCGCTACCAGTGGACGTTCCTCGAAGGGCGGACGAGGCTCCGGTTCTTGGCGTGGAGCCACGAGGTGAGCCTAACCAACGGGCTGTGCTTCATGAGCTTGGTGATGCTGTGGTTGAGAGGGCACGGGATCGAAGGGGAGGTGGTCTGGCAGACGGACTGGGGGGAGGAGTTCGGAGAGAGACGCCGAGCCCCGACAAGGCTCGGTCTCTTCTGGGGGAGCAATCCCGACAAGCTCCACCGGCTCCAGAAGAAACACTACGAACCTGTAGGCGCCAGGCTTGCGCGGATCCCGCTGGGGAGGAAAGAACATAACGGTCGGGTGGAGCGATCCCACCGCACCGACGACGAGGAGTTCTACATCCCGTTTCTGGACAAGGTACGGACGGAAGAGGGATTGTTGAGGAAGGCGGCGGGGTGGGTGTACTACTACAACCTGGAGCGGCCCACTACGGGAAGGGGATGGACGGGAAACCCCCGTTTTGGAAGCTGCGGGAGTTGGGGTACGATCTACTTGAGGAGTTCGCCCTGTTCCCGCCCCTGGTCTTGGATCGGATCAGCGCCGACTGGGCCCTCAGGGG
>NZ_JBMFOX010000045.1:0-6583 GCF_049969415.1 Hadarchaeum sp. (SeqCode) | reverse complement strand
GCGCTGATCGACAGGAGAAAGTACCCCGAAATCATCACCGCCGGGGAGAGGGTGCCCTACTACACCAATTCCACCCAGCTCCCCGTTAACTCCGGCCTGGACCTGGTCGAGGCCCTGGAGCACCAGGAGGACCTCCAGACGCTCTACACCGGTGGCACGGTGTTCCACACCTGGCTCGGGGAAAAGATTCAGGGCGCGGCCGCCAAACTGCTGCTGCAGAGGATGACCGCCAACACCCGGCTTCCCTATTTCACCCTGACGCCGACCTTCAGCATTTGCCAGGACCACGGCTACTTCCCGGGCGAGCACAAGGCCTGCCTGCACTGCGGCAAGCCGACCGAGGTCTACTCGCGGGTGGTCGGCTATCTGCGCCCGGTGGCCAACTGGAGCGACGGCAAGCGCGAGGAGTTCCGGCAGCGGAAGTACTTCGGGTAGGCGATACCAACTCCGGGGAGTGGGCCCACGAAAGCCAATGGATTGATCACCATCTCCTTCAACGAGATCCCGGGCAAAGCGGTCGCAGTGGTCTTCACCGGGGGCTGCAACTTCAGATGTCCCTGGTGCCAGAACCGGGACCTGGTGCTACGGCCTGAGACGCTGCCAGCGATCTCCGAGGAGGAGATCTTCGCCGCGGTGGAGAAGCGCAGGAAGTGGCTGGACGGAATAGCCATTACCGGCGGGGAGCCGACCCTCCAGCCCGACCTTCGAGATTTCTGCGGGCGGGTGAAGGGAAGGGGCCTGCAGGTTTCGGTTGCGACCAACGGATCCAACCCACGGGTTCTGGAGGATCTGATCAAGTCCGGATTGGTCGATTATATTTCAATGGACGTGAAGGCGCCGCTGACGCCGGACCGGTACCGCGACCTGACCGGTGTCGACGAGGGCGCGGTTTTTGAGAGGGTCCTCGAGAGCATCGAGCTGATCCGCAACTCCCCGGTTGACTATGAGTTCCGGACCACGCTGGTGCCGGAGCTGCTTTCACCCGACGACGTCATCAAGATCGCCACCTACCTGCGGGGGGCGAAGAAGTACGCGATTCAGCAGTTTGCCCCCCATTCCACGGTCGACCCGAGGTTTGAGCGAATGGCGCCTTGGCCCCGCGAGGCCATCGAACGCACGCGAAGGGCAATAAGCGGAATGTTCAAAAGCTTTGAGGTAAGGAACATTTAGAGGTGAGACACTGCCGCTCTCGGATTGCGACATTCTCAGGGAGATGGCCACGGGGAACATCATCATCGAGCCTTTCGACAAGAGGAAGCTCCAGCCCAACGGCTACGACCTGTCCATCGGCCCGATCTTCTACACCTTCAACAACAACATCGACGGCTTCTTCCCCTTCATCAAGGAGTCCGTGGACATGGCCTACGTCAGAAATGAGGCTCAGGAAACCACCCTGCGCGTGGGCAAGAAGATCGTCCGCGGGAAGTTCATCCGGCTGCCGCCCCACGGATTCGTCATCGCCTCGACGCTGGAGAGGGTCGGGACCAAGAAGGACATCGTGGCCTCAATCCGTTGCCGGTCTTCGCTGGCGCGGACCGGGATAGATATCGTCAGGGGGGCGGGCTGGGGCGACGTGGGCTTTGACGGCGTCTGGACCATCGAGATCACCAACCACCTTCCTGTGCCCTACTACCTGCCGGTGGGGCTGAGAATCGGTCAGATGGTCTTCTTCCGGACCGAGACGCCGCCGGAGAGGCCCTATCAGGGGAAGTACTCGGGCAGCACCGAGCCGGCATTGCCCAAGCTGTATGCTGATAAGGACTTGGCCACCCTGATTGAGATTGAGGAAAGCCCATGAGGGTAAAGCTGGTCGCCCACACGCCAGATCCGGACGCGATCGCTGGTGCAGCCGCCCGCTCCTGCCGCTCCAAGAAACCGGTGGATGAAATTCTGAAGGAGGAGAGGGACAAGCTGCTGCACAGCTTGGAGGTCTGCGTGGAGCGCGGCCACGAATCGGTGATCGAGCACGCTTCCTTCACCTTCAGCGTTGAGGGCGTCTCCCGGGCCTGCACCCACGAGCTCGTCCGCCACCGGATTGCCAGCTATTCCCAGCAGAGCCAGCGGGCGGTGAAACTGGAGAAGAACTACGTGGTCCCGCCGACGGTTTCCCGGGATAAGGAGGCCGAGAAGATCTTCATCGCCGCGATGGACGCCGCCTGGAGGGACTACCTGACCCTGATCGAGCGCGGCATCCCGGTCGAGGACGCGCGCTATCTGCTCCCCAATGCCGCCACGGCGAACATCGTGGTCACCATGAACGCGCGGGCACTGATGAACTTCTTCAAGCTGAGGTGCTGTACCCACGCCCAGTGGGAGATCCGGGAACTCGCCTATGAGATGCTCAAGCTGGTGAAGAAGGTGGCCCCGAAGATCTTCGAGAAGGCGGGCCCGAGCTGCGTCGCGGTCGGCAAATGCCCTGAGAACGACGAGTTGTGCCCCCTCTATCCAAAGGGCGGAAAGAAGCCGGATCTGGATAAAATCGTCCAGCGATGAACATTTCTCCGTTGTGGCTAGGTCGCTTTCATCAATTTTCTACCGAACTAGGTCTTGAACCAGCTGGAGAAGCTCTGGTCGGCGACGTAGTTCTCCAGGATAATCTGAACGATCAATCTCGTGTACTTGTCTCTCGGGAGGACCAGCCTCAGGGCCACTTGGGCCTCGGAATCCGGCGGCAGGTCAAAGCTCTCGCTTTGCTGCGGATTCCAGACGAGGTTCTCACCGGCGTCGAATCCGGCGAACACGCGGGTGTTTCTGGCGGTCGCGGTTCCCTCGTTCTTCACCGTGACTGAGAGCTCGAGCAGACTTCGGGTTATCTGCGCCGCGGTCCAGGAGTGGGTTAAGATCGGGATCGGCTCCAGAGGATACAGGGCGGCCGTCGTTCCCCGGAACTCTGGGGGCAGCTCCCCGATTTTCCACCCGGTGCCCGTGGTCTCCACGTAGAAGTACTTCGTCCCTTTGAGCTCGTAGTAAAATCCGGAGAAATTGCCCGCGATGCCCAAGCCCATGTGATTTGAGAGCTCTATTAAAACGACGTCGTATCCCATCGCGTTGAGGAGGGCCGCCAGCAGGATGGACGAGTCCTCGCAGTCGCCGCCGCCATCGACCAAGGTTTCGATGGGATAGCGGGGATATTCGTCGTAGCCGGTGGATATTTCGTCCGGGGTGTAGGGCAGGCTCTGCACGAATGCGATGATGGAGTTGATTTTTTCGGTCTCGTTCAGCTTGTACCTGGATGCGGTTTCCTCGAATTTTTCCACCAGCCCGCCGATCAGCCCGTCGTCCCGAGAATCGGTGACGTACACGGAATAGTTCGTCGTGTGCGGCCTTGGTTTGCTGCGGTAGTAATCGTAAAGGTACTGGGGCACGGAAAGGGCGAGCTTCAGCTCCCAGATCCGGTACTTCCACTCAAATTCCAGCGGGATTTCTGCACCCGCCTGGTTTTCCGGCTGCAGGGAGACCAGGATCACCGCGGGCTTCACAGTGATGGAGGCAGTGGCCCCGCCGACCGCGACCAGATAAACCCCCGGATCTCGGGCGAAGGTAAAGGTCACGGTCTCAGCTTGCCCGCCCGGCACCGTGATGGCCTTCGACTCTAGGACAGCACCGTTCACGGCGAGGGTGGCAATAAAAGTTCCTCCCATCTCGCCCAGATTCCGCACCGTTGCCGTGACCGTGATGTTCTCTCCAGCTATGGCCTCGGGTGGCTCGGCTCTCAGGTCGGTGACTTCGAATTCAGGTGGGCGCAGTATCTTTAACTCCGCGGCTAGGTTGCCGACCCTGAGGAGGTAGGTCCCCGGAATTTCTCGGGTGAGGACAAAGGACTCCCAGCTCACCCCCCCGCCGGCGACCTCGATTGACTTGGTCTCGAGCAGTTCGTTGTCGATCCAGAGGTCCGCCATATAAACGCCGGAGAGCAACCCGCGGTTTCTGATCACAAAAGATATTGTCACCGGCTCTCCCGGTCCAGCTTCAGCAGGTGTTATTTTCAAGTCGTTGATTTCGAACGATGGTGGCAAGAAAAGTGACCCGCAAATTGCGATTGCTATAATGACAGCTATCGCCACCAAACCGCTTTGGTTCATGTTCCACCTTTTCAAGTTTGGTTTTCTGACCTTTCATTTTTGTTGTCGCTTTGGAAAGGCCGATTTGAGCTATTTATTATTGGGTAGAAAAAAGTTTAACAATTGAAAAAAGGTGTAATCTTGGTGCTCCGGTGGTGTAGGCCGGTCAAACATGCAGGCCTCTCGAGCCTGCGCCCCGGGTTCAAATCCCGGCCGGAGCACCACTCAAAGCTGAAGGCTTGGGGTTAAAAGTCGGGAAATCCCTGAGTGTTTGAAAACATGTTGATTTACGACACGCTTTCCCGAAAGGTCAGGAAATTCGTCCCCATCAGAAAGGGCGAGGTCCGCATCTACACCTGCGGTCCCAGCGTCTATTCTGCACCTCACCTGGGAAACTTCCGCACCTATGTGCTTGAGGACGTGGTCAAGAGGGCCCTGATCTTCAACGGCTACCGGGTGATCCACGTGATGAACATCACCGACATCGAGGACAAGATGGTTCGGGCGGCCCGGGGCAGCATGAAGAGGCTGCGGGAAATAGCCCGGGAAAACGAGCGGCGGTTTTTCGAGGCTTCGCGGCGGTTGAAGCTGCTGCCCGCTGATCACTACCCGCGGGCGACCGAGAACATCGAAGCGATGGTGGCCCTGATCAAGAGGCTGGTGAAAAAGGGGCTGGCCTACCGAGATGAAAGGGGAAACATCTTCTTCGACGTCTCCCGCTTCCCGCGCTACGGGATGATCTCCCACTACCGGTTCCGGGGCGAGCTCGGGGGGAGGATATACAAGGACGATTATTTCCAGTCCGAGGCCGGGGATTTCATCCTCTGGAAGGCGTGGCAGAAGAGCGACGGCGACATCTGCTGGGAGACCGAGCTGGGAAGGGGCCGGCCGGGATGGCACATCGAGTGCAGCGCCATGAGCATCCGCTATCTGGGGATCCCCTTCGACATCCACATGGGCGGCATCGACAACGTCTTCTCCCACCACGAGAATGAGATCGCCCAGACCGCCGGGGCCACGGGGAAGATACCGGCGAGGTACTGGATGCACGTGCGGCACCTGATGATCTCGGGGAAGAAGATGAGCAAGTCCTTGGGCCGGTCCTACACGCTGGAGGAGCTGGTGAAGCTGGGCTACGGCTGCGATGAGATCCGGGCCCATCTGCTCTCCCGGCACTACCGGCGGCGGCTCAACTTCACCCTCCGGGGTCTGCGCGGGACGGCCCGGGAAGTTGCCCGGTGCAGGGCGCTGGTCGGGCGGCTGGAGAAGGTCGGCGGTGGAAGCGACAGCGAGGCCGCGGACAGACTGATTGATCAGACGCTCTCCGAATTTACGCGCCACATTAACAACGATATCGACACGCCCGCGGCCATGGATTCCCTCTGCTCGATGGTGGGGGAGCTGGACAGGCTGCTGGCGCGGGGAGGTTCGGCACCGGAAACGCGGAGAGGGCGATAGCGGCGATAAGGAGGATGGACTCAGTAATGGGCTTCATCTTCTAGGCCGCTTGTAGAGGAAGATCTGGTCGTCGCCCTCGAGGTAGAAGTTTTTCACCCGGCCGCATTTTTTGAACCCCAGCTTCAGGTAGAAGTTGGCGTTTTTCTCGAACTCCTTGGCCACATCGACCCTCAGGATTCGCTTCTCCCTGCGGGCAATCCCCTCGGCAA
Source organism: Hadarchaeum sp. (SeqCode) (assembly GCF_049969415.1). NCBI lineage: Archaea > Methanobacteriati > Hadarchaeota (SeqCode) > Hadarchaeia (SeqCode) > Hadarchaeales (SeqCode) > Hadarchaeaceae (SeqCode) > Hadarchaeum (SeqCode) > Hadarchaeum sp. (SeqCode). The sequence goes on along the minus strand of NZ_JBMFOX010000045.1, from coordinate 855 downwards.
ATTTCACCAGCGAGCTGCCGATGTTCTTCAATCGCTCGCCCTTCCTGACCGCAAGGAAATAGATGACCAGCGCACGGACCTCACGCTTCAGCAGCAGCGTCCCGACCACCTTGGCATCCGCTTCGGCGAGGTAGGCCTCACCCTCGCTTCGGGAATAGCTGCGGATGATTTCCTCCCGCCACTCCTTCCCCCAGCCCCTGGTTCCCTCCCGCAACAACGGCAGGACCTCGCGGAAGCGTTCCGGCGAGTACCTCACTATGAGCATGGCCACCTTCTCGCAACCGTTTATATCGTTTCCACCTTAAAGGGTAAATCGAGGCCGGATCGGCGGGATGCGATGCCGCGGAAGGGTGAGGACGAGTTCGAGCGGCAGCTGCGGAGGCGGCTGAGGCGGGGCAAGTACCGCGCCGTCTACCGCCGGGCGCACGGGAGGGGCCGCTAGTTTTATTGGCCGGTCCTGAAAAGTTCCTACTGCGGGGGTGCCTGAGCTTGGCCTAAAGGGCAGGACTTAAGATCCTGTGGCCGCAGGGCCTTCGAGGGTTCAAATCCCTTCCCCCGCACCATTGAAAACATTCCTTCTTGGGCATTGAGAAGGCCATATTCGCGGGGTTAAAGGACCGCCACGGCTCCAGCAACAGATGCAGGATGGCCGGGATGAATGTACTGAGCGTAATGCTGATGGCGTCGTCGCACCACCCGCGGATGCTCACAGGCATCCAAGCGGCAGAAAAATTGGACCTTATTCTATCCTCTGGGTTTTTTCGACAACCCCAAGGGTAACGCAAAGTATTTAAGCTTTTGGGTAAATATACCCAACGATGTTAGGGACTATTGTGGTGATCGTGCTGAACCGCT
>NZ_JBMFOX010000044.1:0-6813 GCF_049969415.1 Hadarchaeum sp. (SeqCode) | reverse complement strand
GCTGCGACCCGGAGCGCATCGTCAGGGCAGCCCTGGGGGCTTGGCAAGGAGAGGAGACCGCTTGGCCCTACGGCGACGGCTGGGCGCGGGAGAGGATTGTAAGAGCGATTTTAAATTATGCCCTGCAGAGGGATTAGAAACATGGGGCCGCAAACACAGCCTGGACTTGGGTTAGGAAGGCGGTGAGCTCAGTTCTTCCACGTGGCCGGTTCACCCGGAGCGTCGCGGTGCTTGCTGGGGGGACCGCGCTGGGACAAGCCATAACTGTGCTCGTCTCGCCCGTGCTCACGCGCCTCTATTCCCCGGAGGACTTTGGAGTATTAGCTGTTTATTCCTCCATCCTGGGGATTCTCTCCGTTGTGGCAAGTTGGCGATATGAGCTTGCTATCCCCTTGCCAGAGAAAGACGAAGATGCCATCAATCTTCTCGCTCTTTCTCTGGGAATTGTAGTACTGATGAGCCTGTTAGTGAGTTTCGGTCTCTGGCATCTGAGCGATCAAATTGTGCGCTGGGCAAAGGTTCCTGCTCTCCGGCCTTATGTGTGGCTCCTACCGATAGGGCTATTGTTAGTAGGAAGTTATCAAGTCTTCAACTACTGGGCGGTGCGCAAACACGCCTTCAGCTCTATTGCGCGGACTAAGTTGTATCAGGGTTTTGGTACCGCTTTTAGCCAGATTGGCGGAGGCTTTCTGACGAGTGGGCCATTAGGGCTGATCATCGGACAAATTGTGGGGCAATGTGCGGGGATCATCACTTTGGTAAAGTTATACCGAAATCATGAGAACAGTTTAGAATTTGATTTTGCGAAATGCACAAATTTAGCAAAAAGATATAGGCGATTCCCTATGCTCTCAACATGGCCTGCTTTTGTAAACGCTGTAGGTACACAACTTCCTGTTATTGCTTTGAGTGCAGCCCATGGCACCCAGGTGACGGGTTGGTTTTCCTTAGCCATAAAAGTCTTCGCATTTCCGCTTTCAATAATCAGCGTTTCCACATCTCAAGTGTTAATGGGACAAGCGGCAACGTATAAGCGTTTACCTAGAGAACTGCAGTTGCTCTTTTGGAAGGTTATTAGGCAACAATGCCTTCTGGGTTTACCATTGTTGCTTCTAATTCCCATAAATCCTGTCATCTTTCCCCTGATTTTTGGGCAAGAATGGCGAACATCTGGCATTTACGCTGCAATTTGGCTTCCCTCACTGGTTGCCACTTTTATCGCGACTCCAACTGGAGCCTTTCTTGATGTCTTGGAGCGCCAAGATATTTTTCTTCTACGCGAAGCATTCCGTGTGGCTATTCTTGGAGGAGTGGCGGCCGTTTCCGTGCTTTTGAAGGTCAAGCCATTAATTATGCTTTCTATGTTATCGGGAGCCACTGTTATATTTGCTTTTATCTACGCGTGGCTGTCTTTGTACGCAATAAAAAGGGAAGGTTAGCGATGGTTTTACTGATCCGTCGCGATTATGTTGTTTACAGACTCCAGCTGAGCGGAATTGGCGAACCCGCTCCTCCTGATATAGCTGCCCAATGTCTTGAACTGGACAGCAAAGAGGAAACTGCGCGTCTATTCAAAAATGACAAAGTTCTTCAAAGCAGGTTTTATAATTTTTGTAACAAAGGTTTTTATGGGATAGTTTGGCATAATGAAAACAACTGGCTCTCTTATGCTTGGATGAGTCTCCCAGAGACCAATGGCCCTCCTCATTTGCCGCGGTCTTTGCGGCGGCTTCCAGTTTATTGGATATTCTATTGCCGAACAAAAGAAGAATATCAAGGAAAGGGGTTGTTCAAAGCGAGCTTGAGATTACTGGCTTCTTGGGCACGAGAACGTGATCCCAATGCTGAGGTTTACATTGACACTGAGCCCACTAATGTCCCTTCCAGAAGGGCAATAGAAGCCGTTGGGTTTGCCTCAGCAGGGATCATAACCACTTGGACATTAACTATCCCGAAGATCGGGTCGTTTGTCATATGCGGATGTTGGGATAAGAAAGCGCGGCATCCGGAGGTAAGAGTTTAGTGAAAGGACACTCAAACATGGGCTCGGTCCTCGCTTTAGAAAGTTGGCTGGAATTTAACCGATATAAATGGGGTGTTACTCCCTTGAAGGTTCGGTTGACAGAAGACGATAAAGATATTCCCGCCATTGAAGCAATTCTGTATCTTGATAAAAAGGGTTGCATTGTGCAACCCCCCTTAAATCCTTATTTGCCTGTCATCTTTTATCCAACGCCTACCCATAAAAGGTCCCGCTTGTATCGGCAATGGCTCAGTTTGAGTAAGTTGCTTGTAGAGGAATTCCGGAAACGCAGGGTAAGAGGCTCAGTGGCATTTCCCCCCGAAGTGGTGGATGTTAGGCAGTGGCAATGGAATGGTTTTACTGCTGAAGTGCGATACACTTTTCATATTGAGTTGCCTTACAAAACGGAAATGATTGATTATTCAGATCGAAAGCAAATTAATAAGGCGCTGAGAAGTGGATTTCGGTGTGAAATTGCGGATAAAGATAGTTATGCCGATGTGGTAACATGTCTTTGGGAAACAGAGGCTCGGCAAAAGTTTCGCTATCGACTTGCTCCGAGAGATTTAAAAGTAGGAGCTCGTTTGTTGGGCAGAGATGTGTTTCGGATCTATGTTTGCAGATCAAATTCTGGCGAAGTAGTAAGTGCTCGGATCGTTATTGCCCTTCCTGAAACCTACGCAATGGATTGGGTAGCTGGGACAAAAAATCACTTCTTGTCCTCTGGTGCCACACAATTGCTCATTTGGCACATATTGGAGGATTTAGCGAAATATGGGGCTCGAGGGTTTGATTTTTGCGGAGCAAACTTGCCGACGGTAAGCGCAGCAAAATCTGACTGGGGAGGCAATCTTGTGCCGTATTTTGTAGTTCGCCCTTTAAACTTTAGAACGATTGTAGGTTATACAATTCGGCTTTTGAAGCAGAAGATGAGTAAAAAGGCGAAAGAAAATGAGTTCAATAATTTTAATTAGCTGTCCTCCAGGATATGAATCAGAACGTAGATACATATTCTATGTCATTTTCACTGAATTCCTTGGGCTGACTTGCCAACTCCGAGAGTATTTAGAAGACAAGGTAGAGATTCGCGTGCTTGGAGACCAGGCGGGACGCAGATTAGTGTGGCCTGATGTTCTCTTTCAGACTAATCCTTCCGATTGGTTGAGCGCAGATTCCCTACCCAAGGTACCGCTACCAAAATGGCGAGCCCAAAAGGATCTGGTGGAGGCAACCATTACGGATCCGATAATACCGGTAATTTATGGACGATCGTTCGAAGGCAAAGACGAAGAAATGTGGTTTGTTCAGTATGATCATTCAATTTACCTCGGGATTGATATTGCTGGTTCTGCATTCTTTATGCTTACCCGCTATGAAGAGATTGTATTACCCGACCGCGATAAGCACAATCGCTTTCCAGCGAAGGCATCTTTGGCTTACCGTGAAGGATTCTTGGAGCGGCCGATAGTCGACGAATACATAGAGATTCTTTGGGCTTGTATGAAACGCTTATGGCCTGAGCTAGAACGGAGGGACCATAGTTATCAACTTTGCCTCAGCCACGATGTGGATCAGCCCTTGGCCACAGTGAATAGGCCCTGGTCTCAAGTTTTGCGAAATATTAGCGGTGACATCATTAAGCGAAGAGATTTGGCTTTAGCTTGGAGGCGCTTTAAAAGCAGAATTACAAGAGATCCTATGGAGGATCCACACAATACTTTCGATATCATTATGGATTTGAATGAACGCTATGGACTGAAAAGTGCTTTCTACTTTAAATCTGGTGTTACCAATCCGAAATATGATGAACATTACTCCTTAAATTCACCATGGATTCGGCGATTGATAAAATGCATTCATGAGAGAGGACATGAAATTGGCTTTCATCCCAGTTACGAAACTTACAACAATCCATCGCTATTTCGTGCCGAACTTGATTCATTTATGAGAGTGATGGATGAGCTGAAAATTTCGCAAACAAGGAGGGGCGGACGCCAGCATTATCTACGCTGGGAAAATCCTACTACATGGCAGATCTGGGAGGAGGCAGGTTTAGACTATGACGCCACCCTAGGTTTTGCCGATTATGTGGGCTTTCGCTGCGGCACGTGTCGCGAGTTTCCGGTGTTTAACATTATAACAAGGAAGAGCCTGTATTTGCGAGAACGCCCTCTAATTGCAATGGACACCACATTACTAAGCCAACAATACATGTCTTTGCAGTCAGAGCAAGCCCTTGACCGGATCGAACGCCTTTCTGGCATTTGCCGTTGCCTGAGGGGCACTTTCAGCCTTCTCTGGCATAACAACAGTTTGATAGAGCCCTGGCAGAAGCAGCTTTATCTAGAAGCTCTGGAGGTTTTAACGAAATGAGCCTGTCAATCCTGGCCCATTCAGGTGGTCAAAAGACACAAGTGTTAGAATCTCATCCGCGGCTAAGGGTAGCTTACCTTATGTATATGATCACGCTCTTGATTTTCTACTTGGCCACCCCTGCACTCTCTTATCTTATTTTCTGGGGGGAAATACCGCGGCTTCAACTTTCTGCAATTCATGGTCTATTTCTTGCCTTTGCTTTCGGTCTTCGCTTCCTACTCTTGCTAACAGGACAGATGCCCGTCCGGAATGGATACCTTGCCCTCGGATATCTCTTGTTGATATGGATCTCCGTGATACAAATTATCTGGTTTCCTACCATCTCCACTCAGGTTGGGCTTGAGGTCTTTGCCTCCACCATTGCCTTTACCTTCATTAATGCTTGGTTAGTTTGGCTTGGTGGAGAAGCATTAGCTTATCTCATCCGTCAAAGGCGACATCTCACTTGGATCGCTCTTTTTGTCGTTTATCTTGGCCTGGTTTTCGTGATCCTAGATGGAATCCGTAGAGGATTCGCGTTTTACGGGAAGCCTTTCTTTGCTTTTCAAAATCCTGTTTCGCTAGAGGTGTATAACTATTTAGCCCTTGCCGATTCACTCGCTATTGTTGGGCTTCTGCTCTTGGGCATATCAAATAGAACCTTTATTCTCTATGCTGTCACTTTGCTTTTTCTCTTGTTTACTTACTCTAGAACCAGTTTTTTGCTCTTTTTGTGTGTCGGATTGCTTCTACTGAGCTTAAGGTTCCGGCGAAGGTGGAAACCACAATTTATGCTTGCTTTGTTGGTGATTGCGATAATAGCCTTGTTAGCATTCATAGCTTACCTGGTCCTTGTCGAAGCAGGAGTGAGAATTCTTGAATCAATCGATCTAGTTCTTGAACGTATGAGCATACTGTTCACAGGAAGTGATCCATCTATGCAGTCCCGGTTGGAGCTCCTTAGGCAAGGTCTCCGCTTGCTAGAGCGGCACTGGCTGCTGGGCTACTTCATGGGCGAGACGGTTGAGGCGGGAAAGGGAGCCTATATCCACAATTGGTTATCCTTCTGGCTTGCCTATGGAATCGGTCCCTTTGTGTTGTCTATATGGCTTTTGCTCTCGCTCATCGTTAAAAGTTGGTGTCAACGGAAGCGCAATCCGCTGGCACTAATTGGATTTAACCTCCTGGTATTTGTACTGTTGGCAGTTAGCTTTTCCCGTTCCTACATCTGGCCATACTTTTGGTTTGGGCTCAGCTTTGGTGGGGCTGGACTGCTTTCCTGCCGAAGGAGGAGCATTTGATGAAGGTCGCGGTCCTTCTCCATTGGAATGAGGGCGAAAAAAGCGGCGTTTTTAAAAAAGTCGTCACTCAGATACGCATGTGGAGCTCCCAAGAGATTTCGGTTTCACTTCATCTTGTTTCTCGAAATTTTTTATTAGATGTGTGGCAACGTCATTTAAAGGAAATTCCTGTGACTTTTCACCCTTATAATTGTAATCTCATAACCAGGGTTAGGGCCTGGAGACAAGCAGTGGAAGCTGTGAAAGCACAGCGACCTAATATAGTATACCATCGTTATGATCTCTATATGCCTGCGTTACAAAGTTTATTCCGAACATTTCCGCTAATTTTGGAAATTAATACCAATGACCTTAGGGAATACTGCCTTGCAAAAGGATTAAGATGCTGGTATAACCGCTTTACTCGAGCACTGTTATTGCGCGAGGCGGCTGGGTTGGTCTTTGTGACTCATGAATTGACTGGGTTGCCATGCTTCGCTCGGTATCGTAAGCCTTTTGTGATCATTGCCAACGGAATTTCTCTCGATGATTACCCTTTGCTCCCTCCACCAAATAATGACGAGCCCCGACTGATTTTTCTTGGGACGGATGGCCAGCCTTGGCATGGTGTGGACAAGGTGATTCGCATGGCAAAGCATTTCCCTCAATGGCGTTTTGATATCGTTGGAATTAGACGGGAGAGGCTTAACCAAGTCCCTCATAATGTTTCGGTCCATGGGCCTCGCGATCGCTTGGCTTACGAACCCCTGTTGGCTCAGGCTGATGTGGCCATAGGAACGTTGGCTCTGCACAGGGCGGGCATGAACGAGGCATGCTCATTGAAGGTGAGAGAGTATCTGGCTTATGGGCTCCCCGTGATTATTGGTCATAAGGACACCGACTTTCCTCGAGGTGCTCCATTTATCTTGGAACTTCCGAACACTGGGGACAATGTGGAAAGCAACATCGCAAAGATTGAGGATTTCGTATGCAGATGGAGGGGTCAAAGAGTGCCAAGGAGCAGTATTTCTCATATAGATATTCAAATCAAGGAGTCCCAGCGAGTAGCGTTTTTCCGCAATATGCTGGGGATGAGATAATGCGCTGTGTCTTGCTGGTTACTGGTTTGGGATATGGCGGGGCGGAAACGCAAGT
>NZ_JBMFOX010000043.1:0-7011 GCF_049969415.1 Hadarchaeum sp. (SeqCode) | reverse complement strand
CGATCCGCCGCAACCAACTAAAAACTTGAGAAGGCATAAAAGCTACTAACCAAAGCACATACCGTATGTTACAGTAAAACTCAGCTATTGGATGCTGTTGAACCTCCCTTTTCAAGCCCTTTGACGCCCGAAGACGTCCTGAGTCATTTCCACGTCAACAATACGGTCGATGCGAAATGTCCTCCTGTCTTCTCGAAGATGGCAATACCCAATGAGGTATTTCGACTCCCTGATCTCGTAGGGGTCCACTCTTCTCTCGGTCAGTTTTCCTCCACTCCGGTACTTTATCGAGATCGTCCTGTTTTCCGAAATTGCGCGCTCGATTACCGCCAGCGAGTCAAGCGCTTGAGCCCTAGGTCTGGAATCTGCCCAAGATCTCAGCCTTTCGGGCATGGTTTTAGGCTCGATGACCTCCGCGGTCTCGCGAACGAAGTCGGGCAGCAGCCTGAAGAACCGCCCGTCCTTGTACCTCTCGTCCCCGCAAACGAGCACCGCCCTGTCCTCCTTGGAACGGAGGGCCCTGCCCAGCGATTGCGAGGCCCTCCGCAAGGCCGGCACGATGTACGCGAGGTAGCTTCCTTTCTTCTTCCCATACAGTCTCTCGTAGTACTCCAAGTACAACTTTGTCTTCACCGACATTCGCTCGAATGGGATGCCTACTAGGAATATACCTTCCAACTCACGGCCGGGAAAATCGGCGCCTTCGGCAAACCTGCCGGTGGCCGTGGCGCACAGGACGCCCTTTCTGTCCCTACGCGCGCAATCCTTGAACTCGTCGAGGATTCTTCTGCCCTCGTCGCCGCTTATCCCTTGGACCTCCAGGAAAAACCTCCTCCCGTTGTTTTCGATTACCTCCCTCAATCCTGACGCGAGCAGGTCATTCTGAATCCGGTAGCTGGCGGAGAACACGGCCAGGTTCGTGTCCAGCTCCCTTATAAACTCCCCGATGGCCTCAACGTACCTTTCGGCCATGGGTCTGCTCAGTTCGTCCCCCCTCGTTGAGAGCCCCTCCGTGATCAGGGAGACGACGTTCTGGGCCGAGTAGGGGGATGGGAAGCTTTTTCCGCGGTATTCCTCGAGCCCTACCGTTTCAGCAAAGGCGGGTATCGGGTTCAGGGTCCCAGAGCAGAAGATGCAGCCCTTGAACTCGCCCCACCTGTGCCGGAGGACTTCCGCGGCCCGCATGTCGAGCATTTCAAGCACGAGGTTTCCCCTTTCCCGCCTCTTGATAAAAGCGATGCCGTCCACGCCCAAGTTTTCGAGTGCCGCGAGCCAGAAGTTCGAAAGGTGATGGAGAAAGGAGTGAGGCCTTTTCCCCTCCTTCAGCTGGGTCTTACGAATCTTCATCCCGTACCTCTGGAGTGAGATGAGGATGTCGCTCAGCCCGCCCTGTTTTATCCGGGTTTCCCTGAGCAAGGCTTTCAGGAAGGGTTTGATCTCGAATTCCTCCTCATCGGCCTTCATCCCCTGGAGGACCCCTTCCAGTTCCTTCCTCAGGGCCTGGAGAAACTCCTTGAGTGCCCTCGTCTTTGGTGTGCTGAATTGCTCCATCTCCTTCAGGGCACCTGCGGCAGTGCCTAGGGTTATCCGGTCTGAGTTCAGGTTCATGCACGCGTACTGGAGGTTGTGGGCCTCGTCCACCACCAGGTAACTCTCCTCAAAGGGGATGGCGCGCCTGATGCTCCATCCCATCCCCTCGTCGATGATGTAATTGTAGCTCAGGGAGACCACATCGGCGTACCCCAATAGCAGGCGCTGCACCTTGTAGGGGCAGAGCTTTCGCGTCCTGCACAGTTCCAGTATCTCCGAATAGAGCAGAGGTGCTTCTAAAAATTCATCGGCATCGAAGTCATCGAAGTCGTATTTGCAGTTCCCTTTCTGCGAGCGGCAGAGGAGCGACACATCCTCGTAATCGAGTTCCCCGAGTTCCGATTCTCTGGCCAGCAGGCACATGTCCCTTTTCCCGCGGTAGGAGAGGCCGAAGAAGTTGCTTCCTGCATTCTTGTTGATCACCTTCAGCTCCTCGATGGGCCTGTCGGTCTCGTTTCCGGTGCGCACGGCCCAGATGATGTTGCAGCCCTCGGGAAGCAGCGCCGCAAGTATCGCGGGAGTCTTTCCAAAACCCGTCGCCGCGTTTAAGCAAACCCCTCCTTCTCCGAGATTGGAACGTATGAATTCGATGAACTCCTTCTGTCCCTCCCGAAAGGGGTAGGGAAAATATTGCTTTTTCATGCCTCGGCACCCTTCGGAGTTCCATACTTTAGAGGTTTCCTTCAACAAAATACTTTACGGCGCAGAAATTTGTAAAATCGAGAAATCATCTATCCTCATCGCGAATACATTGTGTGGTGAATTTTTTGCGGCTGGAGATTTACCGCCATCTTTTTCGCCATCTTGGCTAAAGTACTTTCTCAAAATTATGCCATCTAGAACAGTCACGCCGATCGGCCCAGTTCGGACCTCAGCCCAAGATAATTCAGAATCCTCTTCATCCGCCCCTTCTTAACAGCCTGTGGTGTGCTGCGGCAGGCTTGCCCGCTTGAAAGCGGACGAAGTTCAAAAAAGAGATAAAAGAGCGTGGGGAAAAAGAAAAAACGGAGGTTGTGATGGAAGCGAGGAATCAGCATATGTGCCTTAAAGGGTTCACGGTCGCACAAGTGCAGTAGCCTAGTTAGGTGAGAAAAGTGGGCAAAAACGAAAATCTCAGGGCGGCCGCGAGAGAGTTCGCTGAAAAAGCGCGCGAGCTGTCGAGTGTCCTCGAAATAGCTATTGTTGGTTCGGTGGCCGGCGGAGACCCCTACCCCAACGACCTTGATCTGGCCGTTGTTGTCCGCGACCTCGATGAGATCGAGACCCTGGCAATGTATGCGCGGCAGATCAGCGGACACTATCATGGTTGGGGGTTTTCCTTTTTGATCAAGCCCTGAAGCTGCTCGGCAGGATCTGCCACCGCAGGGAGTGCCCTGGAGAGTCCATCGAATGCTCTGTTCCAAGCTGTGGCCATCCACCGCGGTTGAAGAAAGACCCGAAGTTTAAATACGACGAAAAGGTGTTCCTCAAGTCACCCATCGACCTTCTCTGGACACGTCTCGACATCAGTTGCCTACTTGCCCGGAAAGCCGAGTTGGGCATTGTTGAGTTGCAGAGATACCCCGTGCTAAAGGATATCGAGATAGAATGCATCGTTTGCGGGAAAACATTCGTATTTTCCGGTGGAGAACAGAAATGGTATCGGAAACTTGGATTTAGCCCGCCCAAACGGTGCCCCGAGTGTAGAGAGCGGGAATGCATGGAGGGGCTAAGGGAGTGGTAGCTCTTGGGGCCGCCGCTAGCGCCATCGCGTATCAGATGTTCGTTGTTTGACGTTTACAGAATCGAGATATTTATTTACCACACAACATATAGCCGATGAAGGAAGAATCATATGTGAAAAAATGCCTTCCGTACTAAACTGGTAGCTGAAATGAAGCGGAAGCCTGGCAGAAATGATCCCTGCCCGTGTGGGAGCGGCAAGAAATACAAGAAGTGTTGTTTACTCAAAGAGCAAGCCGTGGGGACCCATACAAAATCACCGCATGACTACGTGGAGCGCGCGATGGACTGGATCTTCAACAATGAAGTGCTAAAAGATGAGTTTGCATCTGTGGAAGCCGATTTCACACGAGACGCGCCTCTTGATGAATTTGAGATGGCATTGCTTTCAAACGCATTTGTTTTCGACTACAGATTGCCGGGGACTGGCATGACGCCGTTCGAATATTTTATGGAAAAATCTCAGCTCTCTCCCGAAGATCGTTCGGTTTACGAGGGTTTTTCCAAGAACTCTCACAGCATTTTCAAAATTCTTGAGGTGAAACGTGGCGAAGGCCTCAAACTGAAAGACCTCATCAACCAGCGGGAATACTGGGTTGAAGAGAAGAGGGGGAGCGAAGGGGCCACCGAGGGCATGGTCATATGCTGTCGGGTCGCACCCTACGGAGACCGTTTCTTCATTTTGGGGCCGGGGGCGCTGCGGTGGTCCCAAGAAGTGGAATATTTGTTAAAGCGAAGTTTAGGGCACGCCAGAAATGAGGTGAGAGAGCACCTCCTGACGGCCTTTGATGCGTTGAGAATAATGATTCGGGCGAAGTCCAAGGGGGAAGGAAGCTTGGAAGATGTAAAAAACGCACTGAAGAGGAAACTGGACGAGTTGGGGATAAAAGTCGATTTTCGGACCCTTGCCAAACGCATCAACAAAGCCAGAGATCCGCGGGAGGCCTTCCCTGAGGTTTTCAAATTCAATTTTCCATCAAACCGGGATTTTGAGGAGACGCTGGAGCTGCTGCAGGAGCTTTGGAACAAATTTCCCAGACGCGAGTTCGGCGGCATGGCGCCCTCTGCGAGGGCCGCAATCGGTCCAAGAGAGAGGATGCTGCTCCGAGCCCTTGTAATGGAATCACAAAGAAATATCAACCCTGATAAATACCCAACCGTTAGCGACGCACAGAAGGCCTTTGATGAGTTTCGTGATAGATGGCTCAGGACGCCGCAGGATGAGCTGGGGCAGAAGACACCCATGGACGTGATTTTGGAGGAACGGGCGGCGCTGGGGAACCCAAGTAGAGAGTTCAGCGTGCAAGTCCGGATATCCCCGGTCCCTGATTATGATGTTAACAAGGCCGAGAAACTTTACCGCGAGGGCCTTGAGGCGTTTAAAAACGGTGCTTGGACCAAGGCGGCGGGATTTTTTGAGGAAGTGACGGAGATGTATCCCGAAAACTATAAGGCTTGGGGTAACCTCGGCTGTTGCTACGCTAATCTCGGAGCCAAGAGGGCCGCGATCAGGTGCCTTGAAAAAGCTCTATCAATCGAACCAAGCTATGAGATCGCAAAAAAGAATTTGGCCACCATCCGGAACATGAAAGAGGGAGACCTGGTGATGATGGGGTTGGCGGGAGCAATAAAAGGTCTCCAGCGATCAATGAGCACCAGAAGATCCGGGCGAAAAGACAAACGTGCTGAAAACAACGAACAAGAGATCACAGACGCTCGGGCCGAAATGGGCGAGGTTTGAGGGGGGACCGGATAAAAAATGTGGTCGGGATCGCACCCAGCCAGCGGAGCTGTCCCGCGTTGATCTGACCACCGCAGATACAGCTCGAACTCGGCCGGCATCGCCAGCCAGAGGGTTCTTCATAGTGGGTTACCAAAAGTTGAAGGAGCTAGCCAAGCGCGCCGACCGTGCTAACGCTTCTTTTTAATTCAGACCAGCAACTTTAACTATGGTGGGTAAATTGGCAGCATTTGTTAGCTCCGATCTCCCGCATGACATCGCTTCCAAGATACATGCCTTACTAAAAGATTTCACCCAAGTAGCACACGAGCGACTTCAAAAGTTGGGGCTTAATCCTTTCCTTGTGTCCCGCGAATGGTTGAAATTCAGACTCCCGCCAGGCCGACATTGTAGCTGAGCACACCTCTCTCGCCCAGATACACCTCCTTCACTTTGTTTAAAACCCCCTCCTCCAGCCTGGAAAGGAGCTGGCAGAGGCTCACTTGGAGGAGCCCGTCCCCCGACCAGCGAGCGCCTATCCGCTTGGTGCGATAGGCGTTCTCCCTGAACTCCCGCTCCTCGCGGTTGTTCGTGTACGGCACGCGGTCTCCTCGCAGGGCTGCCTCCGCAAAGGTCAGGAGGCTCTCCCGCACGCGCCGCACATAACCCGCGGCCGAGGAGTAACCCCTGGCCTCAGCCCGCTCTGCCCACCGGTCGAGCTCCTGGCGGAACCACTCTACTCGGCCCGTCAGCCTTTCGGTGTCGCGGTCACGCCAGAAGTGTTCAACCGAGTTCTGGAGGATGCAGAGCCTCGACTGGAGGATCCCGCGCATTTTCTTCCTGAAGTTCTTGGGTGCTCCCTCCGTCCAGAGGGAGTAGTCGGCGTACCTCACAGCGTGAAAGTGGCAGATCTGGATGCCCCTGACCCCCTGGAAGGCGTTGTTTATCTCTCGGTCAGAGTCGCAGACGACGTATATTTTTGACAGATCGAGCCTGGATTCGAGCTTTTTCCTGATTTCCGACCAATCCTCGTTCACCCCGGCGAACTGGAGGGAGTACTCGCCCCTCTCGGTGTTCTGACCGAGCACCAGCTGCAAGTAGTTAAACGGCCTTTTCTCCTGGCTGTAGACCTTCGTGTCGTCGACCAGCAGGATGTCCACGTCTGTCCTCGGCTCGGTTCCAAGGTCCAGCTCCTGCACGCGCCTCCACAGGGTCGACTTGCTGAGGTTCGAGCGGGAGAGCTGCCTCACCGTCTCCACGGCCTTCCGGTAGCTGAGCTTGTGGATCTGTTCGATCGATTCGAGGGACACGTCGCCCAGGATGATCTTCCGCTTCGGCATTCCGAGCACCTTCTCAAGGGGGCTGAAGACCCTCCCCGTGCGCTTGTCCCTCACCCTCGCCACCTTGAGTTCAAGGGTCCCGATGCTCGTCGTGAGGGTGCGCGTCCTGTGCCCGCACCGCTGGTAACCGGTCCGCTCATAGCGCTCTCCACACAACCGCCTCAGCTCATGCTCTTGAATGGCGTTGATGACCTGCCGGGCGCACTCGCGCTCCAGCCCCTTGATCTGATTTATCAGCCCCATCAGGTTTATGTTTTCACATTCGATGTTTATTTCCAATGTTATTTTCATCCTCATCACCCCCCAGCTGACTTGGCGGGAGGTTCCTCAAAATTTCAACCGATCTTGGGACACTACCAAATTTTTCGGAGGTTGGCTGGGCCGAGGAGAGCGGTGATAGAAGGTCCAGCACATGCAAGAAAATCAGCGCATAGAAATTCCGGACGACGTCCGAAAATTGGTGGACGAGCACGCGCGGCTCAAGCTTTTTATCGATATTTTGGTTCATCGGATAGAATCATTAGAAAAGCAGAATCAAGAACTCAGAGAGCAGAATCACGAGCTAAGGAAGCAGAACCGCAGGCTCGAAAAGGTCCTCAGAGAGGTCATCGGTCCAGATATTGAGGAACGGAAGGAGAG
>NZ_JBMFOX010000042.1:0-7940 GCF_049969415.1 Hadarchaeum sp. (SeqCode) | reverse complement strand
ACCACCTCATCGGTCCAGCCCCTAGCCGCCAAAACACCGGCCTCAGGACAATTTTAAAAATTTAATGCAACAATGCACATTTTTCAACTTGAATGTAGAGTAACATAACTTCTATCATGTGCGGGCGGGCGATTTTTTAAGTAGCCTTGTCAAATAAATATGGGTAAATTACGTGAGTAAAAATTTGGGCTATTTCAAAAATGCTGAAATAGTTTTTCAGTGGGGTGCCCTCGAATATTTACGCAAGTTGGAGGGTAAAAAGGCCGCAATCATAACCGATATGAGTTCTATGGGAAAACTTGGTTTTGTTGAAAGGGTCTCTTCATACCTCCGGGATTCAAATATCGATTCAAACGTGGCCGCAAGCATTGAAAAGGAGCCCTATGTTGACGATTTTTACGTCGGAGCCAAAGCCCTCTCAGAATTAAAACCGGACCTGATAATCGCGCTGGGTGGGGGCGCGGTTATAGATGCCGCTAAAGGCATGTGGGTGTTGTACGAACATCCGACGATTGATCAGGAAAAAATTTTCATCCCGTATGCCATTCCCCGTCTTCGCAATAAGGCAAGGTTAGTGGCCATACCATCCACGAGCGGCACAGGATCGGAAACCTCTTGCGCGGCAGTTTTCGTGGAACCAAAGGAAAATACAAAGCGTTTGATTCTGTCCCGGGAGATAATACCAGATTTGGCCATCTTAGATCCAGAAATCCCCATGCACATGCCGCCAAAGGTGACGGCATCTAGCGGAATGGATGCCCTGAGCCACGCGCTGGAGTCGTATGTTTATACGCTATCGAATGATTTCTCCGAGGCCACGGCTTTGAAGGCGATAAAGCTGATATTTGAAAACTTGGAGCGGGCCTACGGAAATGGGAAAGACGAAATCGCTCGGGAAAAAATGCACTATGCGGCAACCTTGGCAGGAATCGCGATAAATAACTCTGGCACGGGCCTTGCCCACGCCATGGATCACATCGGCCCTCAGTTCGGCATCCCCCACGGCGTCGCCTGTTCGATTTTGTTGCCCTATGTCATGGAGTTCAATCTCGGATCCGAAAGGGCGCGGAAAAGATACGCCGAGATTGCAAGGTTTCTCGGGCTGGATGGGAAGGATGAAGGAGAGTTGGCAAAAAGATTGATTGAGAAGGTAAGAAGACAGCAAACGATTCTCAATTTGCCAGCGAGCATCAAAGCAGCCGGGGTTGCCGAGGAGAAATTTTTCAAAGTACTGGAGCTGATGGTGAAACACTCTTCGGAGAACTTTAGCGCTAGAATGAATCCTAGGCCGCCGACACCAGCGGAGATCAGGGAACTGTATCTGAAGGCCTACTTCGGTTAGAGTAGTATTGCATTTTTTATTCACTTTTCGATAACGTGCAGAGGCCCGGGGTTTGGGTAATTTCTAAGAATAATCTCTTCTCGCCAGTGCTTGCTAGCAGCATAACTGGATTCAGCTGATGGTCGATAAGGAAGATTTTTAAAGGCGGTTTTTATAGTTAAACTGGAGGATTGAAAAAGTGAAGAAGACAGAGTTGGCCAAGGAACTGGGAGTCTGGGACGCTTTCTTGCTCTCTGTCGGTGGCATGATTGGCGGTGCAATCTTCGTTCTCGGTGCTCAGACAGGGATGCTCGCCGGTCCTTCTGCGCTGCTGGCATGGGCGCTCGCCGGGCTGCTGATGTTCATCATCGCCTTAGTGCTGGTGGAACAGGCCACGGTATTCCCCCGCGCGGGAGCAATACCTGCCTATGCCATGGAAACCTTTGGAAAAAGCTTCGCCGTAAGATCATTCGCCAGCTTCTTAGGTGGTTGGGGATCGTTGATTGGTCAGTGGTTCGGCGTTCCCTTCAGTGCGATGTACGTCGGAGGCTATGTGGTTTCCATAGTTCCCGGTTTAGCCGGATACGAAACCGTTATTACTTGGCTGGTCCTGACCTTTGCCTTCCTGCTGAACATTTCCGGTATATCAATCACTGGAAAAGCAAATGCGGTGCTGACAGTGCTGCTGCTGATTCTAATGCTTTCGTTCTTCGTGAGAGGTGCCCCTGCGGTGGATCTTAAAAACTATTCACCGTTTTTCGCTACCGGTGGTCTAAACTTCCTGAAGGCGATCCCAATAGCAGCTTTGGGCTTCGGAGCCTGGCTTTCCATCTTGGCAGCGGCCGAGGAGATCAAAAACCCAGAGAAGACACTCCCTAAGGCGATAGGTCTTTCCATACTGGTGACGACGATATTTTACATCTTGATGCTGTTCCCGCTTTATGGGACGGTAAGCTGGCAGGAGTTCACTCCAGAAAATCCATTTGCTTTCTGGGCGCCCCTGTCCTACGCGGCGGTTAAATTTGCTCCCACCGAATCTTGGGTGCAGCTGGCGATATCCTTGGCGGCAATCCTTGCCTTGATAACAACAACAATTGCTCTGATGTTGCTGGCCAGCCGAGTGATATATGGGATGGGCAGAATTGGAATCTTCCCAGCTGCTAGCGCATACGTCTGGCCTAGAACTAGGACACCTGCGTCCGCGTTGATCATCGTTTACGTGGTTTCGATGATTCTAGGGTCAAATCCGGAGTGGGTGAACGCGATCATCATAATCGGTACGGTGATGTACGCAATAGGTTTCCTAATCGGAATCCTTTCCCACATCGGACTCAGGATAAACAGAAAGGACATAAAGGCGCCTTTCCGCGTTCCAGGCGGCATAGGCTTCTCAGTAATAGCATTTGTGGCACTGGCGCTACTGCTGGTCAATGTTTCAACGTTTGAGATTTGGTACTCGCTGCTTGCCGTAGTGATCGGCGTTGTCTACTTCGCCGTCAGATACGCCACCAAAACGGGAGTTTTCGCTAAGAAGCCCAGTTAATTAAATTTTTATTTTTTTTATTTTTCCTACATTTATTTATCCGGCTAGTCATTTTTCGATTTTAGGCCCCATTTTTAAGATGAAAATCGGCGCGTTGTTTCAAAAGGCAACGTTTGTCAGATAATTCGATTCAGCAGCATTTGATTAAGACATTCGATGTTTTCCTCAACAAATCGTTATTTCGATTTGAGACCCAGCTCAAATGCCCTGATGTTCAGGTCGACGGTTTTGCGCGGCACATTTTCTGCTATAACTTGCTTGAGGGTCTCGGTCGAAAAGGGCAGTTTTCCAGTGGCTGCGAGGGCGCCGAGCATGACGACGTTCAGGGTTCTGACATTTCCCGCCTGCTGAGCCAGCGAAGTCCCATCGACCTCGATAATTTCGCCATCCAGTTTTTTAACTGATTCTCTTATCTGATTCATGCTGGGATACTTCGCCCGCCCTATGTTGACGTTCACCGGCAACCATTCGTGGGTGTTGGTGATCAGCAGGCCTCCCTTTTTCAAGAACTCGGCAACATTTCTGAGGCCCTCCAGGGGCTCCATCGCCAAAATGATATCGGCACCGCCCCGTGGCACAAGGGGCGCATTCACGTCCCTGCCGATTCGAACATGGCTTGCGACCGCGCCGCCACGCATCGCGGCACCAAAAGTCTCCCCCACGCGGGCTCGAAGGCCGTCCCTTATCGCTGCCATCGCCACCATGTGCGAGGCCAGGACGCTGCCCTGACCTCCGACTCCAGCAATTATCAGGTTTAAACCCGCCATTCATTCACCTGCCTTTATCGCGTTAACGGGACAGACCTGCGCACAGATTCCACATCCGACGCAGACGATAGGATCAATTCCTGCCTTGTTCTCCTCAACGTTAAATGTTATCGCTGGGCAGCCAAGGGAAACACAAAGCTTGCAGCCCGTGCAGATATCTTTGTCCAGACTCATCTTTTTGCCGGTGTACTGTTTCAGCCGAATGGCCTGCAGGGTGCAAATCCTTCTCGTGATAACAATGGCGAACTTGTCGCTTTTCAATCCCTCTTCTATTGCAGACTGAGTAGCTTTCAGGTCAAAAGGATCGACCACCTTGACGAATTCCACCCCTAGTGCTTTTGCCACATCCTCAATGCAGAGCACCTTTGTTTCGTTTCCCGTCGCCGTTATCCCCGTGACCGGGTTCGGTTGGTGTCCGGTCATCGCCGTCCAGGAGTTGTCCATGACTATAAACAACCCCTTGGATTTATTGTAAACGGCGTTGACTACGGCAGGCAAACAGGCGTGGAAGAAGGTTGAGTCACCGGCCACGGCAACTATCGAGCCATCACTGTAGCCGGCGTGATATTCACCCTGCATCAGACCAACGCCTCCACCCATTATGTAATTGGTGTCCAGCGTCTCATACGGTGCTTCGATTTTGTAGCGAACCGACTCCGTGGAGAAGCTGGGTTTGTACTCCTTGCCGGCGATCCCATATCCTCCTTGCTCGTAACAACCGATGTCTCCATTGACGATTGGCACTTTCCCTCCGAAGGCCGCAAGCGCCCTCTTCAGAGCCCAATATGTGCCTAGGTGGGGGCAACCTGCACATAGGGTCGACGATCGCGGCACGACCAGACTTTTGATTTCTTCCCTGATTTTCTCGATTTGCGGGTCAACAGAGATTTCCCTGCCCGTGATCCTTGAGATGGCCTTTGCCACCACATCTATGTTGATTTCACCGACCTGAGGCATCTCCCCCGTAAGTTTGCCCAATATCCTGACGTTGGGGTTAGCGTCTTTGGCCAAGGCTTTCACCAATAACTCAACTAGAGGTTCACCCTCTTCAACAACGAGAACTGTTTCAACACCTTTCAGCAATTTTGAGACAAGTTTTTCTGGTAGTGGAGATGGAGTGCCAATTTTCAGAAAGGCCACCTTTCCTTCTAGGCCGAGCAATTTTATGGCATCGATAGCGTAGCTGGCCCCTATCCCCGAGGCAATCACTCCGAATTTTTGCCCTTCAGATATTTCAAGCCTGTTCCACGGCAGTTGTTCTATTATTTCCTTAATCATTGGCATCTTGCTGTGCAGCCACTCGTGCTTTTTAACTGCGCCGGGAGGCCCGTAAACGTTCCAGCGCCACGGCATTTTCCAATGCCGGTCGAAGACCGGTTTGCGCTCCAGCCTTTCGATTTTTCCCAGCTCTACATCCCCGGAGGCGTGAGAGATCCTGGTGACCGAGCGGAGAAAGACCGGCAGCTCCAGCTTTTCCGAGAGTTCGAAAGCATAACGTGCCATGTCCTTGGCCTCCTGCGCATCCGCTGGTTCCAAGCAGGGGATTTCACCATAGAACGCGGCGAAACGAGTGTCCTGCTCGTTGGATGAATAATGGGCATCCGGATCGTCGGCAACGACGATCAGAAAGCCCCCTCTAACGCCGCTGTAAACAAGGGTCATAAACATGTCCATGACCCAGTTGAGCCCGGCGTTTTTCATTGAGGTCATGGAGCGAACCCCAGAGATGGCCGCTCCAGCCGCCACCTCAAATGCCACCTTCTCGTTGGCGGACCATTCCACGTAGAAGCCCAGTTTAGGGGCAGCTTCAGCTAGCGTTTCTAGGATTTCCGAAGACGGCGTACCGGGATAGGCGGCGGCGAGTTTTAAACCGGCCTCGATCGCTCCTCGAGCAATAGCCTCGTTGCCCATAAGGAGTGCGCGCTTCCCAGGAGAGTCCTCTGTTATAATTTCAGATTTTCCCATACTAGTGACCTCTTTTCTATATTGTTTTTTTATTTAAAAGATTGATTCCTAAAAAATTTTCAAAATTTATTCTAGCAGATTTTTACAGCAGGCTTTGTCGAGGCCATTAGACTAACTTCTTTCGTAAACAGAGTATTTTCAATGAAGCATAAATTTTGAATTAACATCGCTTAGATTGGGTTATTTCATAACGAGGTACAACAGATAGTTTTTAAAGGGCTGAAAATACTTAAGTGGTGAGGTGAATCGAATTGGATTTTTGGGAAGTAGCGAGGAGGGCTGAGTTCGGCCCCATGATGAAAGAGAGCGACTTCGACATGAGGATCTCGATGACGGCTATGGAGCTGGCCAAGGAGCACGACATCGTTTACGACCACAACGTTTACGTTTGCAGTGACGACAGCATGGCGGACGATGTCTGGCAGGCGGGAGTTAAGCTGCTGCTCAGATGCGGTGTTTACAACGTCAGCAACAAACGCGTGATAACTTTCACCGATGAGGAGATTAAAGATTCATTGAAGCACGCCGTCGCGGAGTTTGAGGTTGGAAAAGGTAAGGACAGGATTAGGATCCGGGCAAGAAAAGTGGAGGACAGAGCAAGGCCCACCATCTTTTCAGGTCCATTTGGAGTGGAAACAACTTTGGACATGTTTGTGCCGTTTAATCAGGCCTTTGTTCAAGAACAATTGATTGACGTGCTCTTTCACGGAGGCCATATCCAGAGCATAGATGGGGTTGCTACCATCAGGGCGAACTCAGCGTTTGAAGTGATTGCCGCGAGGGTTTATGCCGAGCTTATGAATCAGGCCCTGATTCTCGGCGGAAGACCATTTATGCCCATCGTGTGGGGTGTGGCGGCAGGAGTTTCCAGCCTTAATGAGCTGGGGGCCGATAGCATAATGCCTCGAAATCCGGAGGACATTTTAAGAGCCGTGATGTTCTTGCCTGAGTTGAAATTAGATGATGTCTTGCTCTCTAAGACGGCGCATTTTATGAATTATGGGTATCCCATCTATGCAGGAACAACACCAGTGATCGGCGGATATGCCGGGGATGCTAACACTGCAGCCATAGTGGCGGTCGCAGAGCAGATTGCCACCAACTTGGTTTTTGGTGCTGTGGTTAACCACATAGGTCCCCAGCACATGAGATACCGTTCCCAGACAAACCCGGCCTCGCTATGGATGAACAGCGTCATTGGTCAGGCCGTGGCTAGGAATTCTAATCTGATAACCACTACTAGCGTCACCACAGCCGGAAGGCCCGGCAGCATGCAGATGCACCTCGAGGGAGCCGCCATGGCAATTTGTTCGGTGGTCTCGGGGAGAAATCTTTTGGGTCCGCGGCCAGCCCAGCCATTATATCCTAACCACCATAACCCGCTGCATTCACGTCTTTTCGCAGAAGTGGCAAACGCGGCCACGAAACTAAAGCGCGAGGAAGCAAATGAGATAGTTGCGAAACTGGTGGCGACTTATAAAGACACGTTGGATTTTGACAAATCACCCAAGGGTAAGACCTTTGAGCAGAGCTACGATGTAAAAACTCTAAAGCCAACCGAGGAGAACCTAAACTTATATAGAGAGGCAAAGGCAAAACTTATCGACCTAGGTCTGGAGTTGGAAGCATGAGCATGTCCAAGGAAGATATTCTTAGAGAACTGCGCGAGGGCGTTTTGAACTACGATGAGGAGCGGGTTAAACGCGCGGCGCAAATGGCGTTGGAGAACGGTGTTGATCCTTACTTGGCAATTACGGAGGGACTAACGCCGGCAATAAGGGAGATTGGGGAAAAGTTTGAGCGGATGGAGATCTTCTTGCCACAGTTGACGATAGCAGCGAAAGCAATGGAGGCGGGCGTGGCAGTTTTGGAGCCTGCGTTGAGTAAAGCGCAAAGTCAGAAGGTGAGACAGGGAAAAGTCGTTATTGGCACGGTACAGGGTGATATTCACAGCATTGGGAAAAACATCGTCGCGACAATGCTCAAAGCCGCCGGTTTCGAGGTCATTGATTTGGGCGTCGACGTTGCTGTGGATAAGTTCCTTGAAGCAGCCGAGCGCGCCAATGCGGACATCATAGCAGCCTCAGCTTTAATGTCCTTCACTAAGGTAATGCAACGCGATCTGGTCGAGTACATGAAGTCGGTGGGTGCAAAAGGCAAATACAAACTTATGGTGGGCGGAGGACCGGTGAACGAGGAATGGGCGCGGGAAATAGGAGCCGATGGTTATGCTGAAGATGCAATCAAGGCCGTTAAAGTGGCTAAAGAACTGATTGAAAAGAAGCAATGAAAAACAACACTTTTGGTCCAGAAGGAGCCGCACAATCGAACATTTGGCAAAATA
>NZ_JBMFOX010000041.1:0-8104 GCF_049969415.1 Hadarchaeum sp. (SeqCode) | reverse complement strand
AAGAAAGAAAAGCCTTGTGCTTTTTCTTTCGGTTTCGCTCTTGTGAGCGAATATCCAAAGAAAGCTGTGGAATGCGCGAAAGCGTGATGGGGGAACTCTGAGTGGTCTCTTTCGGGAGACCTTTTATGGAGTCTAATACGCTCC
This sequence comes from Hadarchaeum sp. (SeqCode), assembly GCF_049969415.1. Lineage (NCBI taxonomy): Archaea > Methanobacteriati > Hadarchaeota (SeqCode) > Hadarchaeia (SeqCode) > Hadarchaeales (SeqCode) > Hadarchaeaceae (SeqCode) > Hadarchaeum (SeqCode) > Hadarchaeum sp. (SeqCode). The sequence goes on along the minus strand of NZ_JBMFOX010000041.1, from coordinate 7,960 downwards.
ATGAATAAGGAGTGGGTAAGACCAGTGCCAGCCGCCGCGGTAATACTGGCACTACTAGTGGTATCCACGTATATTGGGTCTAAAGCGCTCGTAGCCGGCCCTCTAAGTCATTGGTGAAATCCTTCAGCTTAACTGAAGGAAGGGCCTATGATACTATTGGGCTTGAGAGTGGGGGAGGTCAGAGGTACACTTGGGGTAGGGGTTAAATCCGTTAATCCTAGGTGGACCAGCAGTGGCGAGGCCTTTCTTTGTAACAAACATTTGTCAAAAAGAAAGGTTCCACAAAAGGCGTCTGACCAAAACACGTCTGACGGTGAGGAGCGAAGGCTAGGGGAGCAAACGGGATTAGATACCCCGGTAGTCCTAGCTGTAAATGATGCAGACTTGGTGTTGCAGCGACCTTGAGTCTCTGCAGTGCCGTAGCGTAGAGCCCTTTTTGAATATTAAGAGGGCTCAAAAAGGGTGCGCAAGTGTTAAGTCTGCCACCTGGGGAGTACGACCGCAAGGTTAAAACTTAAAGGAATTGGCGGGGGAGCACCACAAGGCGTGGAGGCTGCGGTTCAATTGGATTCAACGCCGGGAATCTTACTGGGAGCGACGGCAGGATGAGAGCCAGGCTGAAGACTTTGCTTGACAAGCCGAGAGGTGGTGCATGGCCATCGTCAGCTCGTGGTGTGAACTGTCTGGTTAAGTCCAGGAAACCGCAGAGTCTGTGAAGGGGTGAGAATGTTGAAGGTTAAACTTACACCTGAACTTGCATATTTGATAGGGATGTGGTCCACACGCAAGTGCAATATTGGGATTTGCGTGAGAGGAATGCCGCATGTAAGGGAATATTTTGTGAGGGCTGTCCTCAAGGCAGGATTAACTAGCCCTAGCAAGATACTTATAAGTGGCAAGAAGGCATATTTCTATCACTCTGGATACAAAAAGTTTTTTACAGATGTTGAGGAGGATATTCAAAACAGGTTCAAAAGCAAGAACAACTATAGTGCTGCATTCCTTGCGGGTATATTTGATGCTGCAGGAAGGATTCAGGAGAATGTGCCATTGGTAAAAGGCATTTCACTTGAAAAACAACTCTTGATCGAAAGATTGGGGTTTAGGTTAGTACGTAGTAAAGGATATTTTATAATAACACCTTCGGAAGAGTTTCTCAAGTTCATAAAACCCTACTCACAGGCTCTGCAGTCTGGAAACGAGCGAGACCCATACCCTTAGTTGCTACTTTCAACTCCGGTTGGAAGGCACTCTAAGGGGACTGCCCGCGTTAAGTGGGAGGAAGGAGTGGGCGACGGTAGGTCAGTATGCCCCGAATCTCCCAGGCTACACGTGGCCTACAATGGTTGGGACAACGGGTTGCAAGCCCGAAAGGGTAAGCTAATCTCTGAAACCCAACCCCAGTACAGATTGAGGGCTGAAACCCGCCCTCATGAAGTTGGAATGCCTAGTAATCGCGTGTCAGCATCGCGCGGATGGATGTGTTATGCATGTCCAGCGCAATGAATATGTCCCTGCTCCTTGCACACACTGCCCGTCAAGTCACCCAAGTGAGGTTTTAGTGAGGCGGCGGTTTCTACCGTCATCGAATTAGAGCTTCATGAGGGGGGCTAAGTCGTAACAAGGTATCCGTAGGGGAACCTGCGGATAGATCACCTCCGATAAAGGAAAATAAGCTAAATGCAAGGATGCTAACACCATATTCTACTGCTTTACCTATACTCTTGAGCCACATTCATGTGGGCCCATAGCTCAGTCCGGTAGAGCGCCCGCTTTGCAAGCACTTTCTTTAGGTGCACTTTCTTTAGGGTTGCCTAAAGAACCTGCACTAAGAAAATCTGGTGCACTTTCTTTAGGGTTGCCTAAAGAACCTGCACTAAGAAAGGTACCTTTTGGCCTTACTGAATGCATGTGCCAAAGGAAGCGCTCAAAAAAGCGGGAGGCCGCGAGTTCAAAAGCACCTTTCTTTAAAGAAGAAAGGGGTTGTGCATCTCGCTGGGTCCACTCCAACTCTCTCAGATGCCTGAGAGTTGTGATAAAAAATGGCATCTCACATCCTCATAATTATGTGAGGATGGAAATGAGGCTGAAGCGCATCCACTAAACTTTCTTCGAATACGAGTGATACCTGGAACTGCTATGCCTTTAAGTAGGCATTTGCTGTTGCACTAAACCATGCAGAGGATGGCTTGGCTCTGGTTATGGGCCGCGGCAAGCAGCGATATGCTCGGGGTAGGTGCATGCAACCTTTAAACCCGAGATTGCCCAGTACCCAGAGATGGGTTGAAACCCTGCGAAATGAAGCATCTGAGTAGCAGGAGGAAAAGAAATCAACTGAGATGGAGCTAGTAAGGGCGACTGAACGCTCCACAGAGTCAAACCGAATCTTCTAGAGGTAACTTTAGAAGAGATGTGGTACACCAATTCTATCCTATGAGCGAGCTGAAGTGAGATGGAACGCTCTGCGATAAAGGGTGATAGCCCCGTAAGCGTAGCTTGTGGGAGGAAGGTGTGTAGAGTAAGGCTCCCTGGGGGAGTCTGAAGATAGGGGTACCAACCTCTAAACCTAAATAGCAACCAGAGTCCGATAGCGGATTAGTACCGTGAGGGAACGCTGAAAAGCACTCCAAGACGGAGGGTTAAAAGCGCCTGAAACTGTATGGTGACACGCAGGCAGGGCATGAAAGGGCAGATCCTTACCGAAGCAACCATTCGAGAGGATGGGAGCGAGGTGAGGGGACCAGTGTCCTGTCTTCCTTCTCGAAGCAAGGGCCAAGGAGTTTAGGGTAGTGGTGAGCCGAAAGGCGGAGCGAAAGCAAGCCTGCGCAGTGTTGAACGAGGCAGGGCATCTGAAAAGGTGTGAATCACTATTCTAAGACCCGAAGCCAGTACGATCTAGGCGTTGGCACGGCGAAGCCGGTCTGAAAACTGGTGGAGGCCGTCAACTAGTGGTGGTCTATTCCCCTTAGGTGACCGACGTCTAGTGGTGAAAGTCCAGTCGAGCCTGGTAATAGCGGGTTCCTTCCGAAGCATGTCTCAGCATGGCGTCCCTGGAGATTGAGCAGGGGGTAGAGCACTGATCGAAAAGCACGGGATCGAAAGGTCCTACTTTTCTTTCAAACTCCGAACACCTGTTCATCGTAGAAGGGGACAGTCGGGTGCCCTGGGGTAAACCCGGGGGGCGTGACGGGAACGACCGAGACTTGGGTTAAGGTCCCTAAGAGCTGGTTAAGTGCTAAACGATAAGGAAGCCCCTCTCACAGACAGTTGGGAGGTAGGCTTAGAAGCAGCCAAGAGCCTTTTCTCAGTGAGAAAAGAACTCGCTGTTTCCTCTAAGCAACGCGTAATAGCGGACCAACCGAGAGGGCAGCTTCCGAAGATAACAGGGGCTAAACCAGCCACCGATACCCAGGAGTGCGCACTGTGTGCGTAATCTTGTAGGAAGGCGTCCGTATAGCACAGAAGTGGGGCCGTGAGGTCCCATGGAGCTGTATGGAATGAATATCTTGGTGTTAGTAACAGCAAACTTGGGTGAGAATCCCAAGCGCCGAAAGGGCACGGTTTTCTCCGCAACGTTCGTCAGCGGAGAGTTAGCCGGTCCTAAGTTGGAGGCCAATCACCTTCCAACGAAAGGGAAACAGGTTAATATTCCTGTGCCTTACAGGTAGGTGCGGCAACGCAAGACCCATTTCTGACACTTGGGGCTAGGCTGAGTAGGGGAGACCCTATCTAACCAGTATACAACCGTGGAGTCTCATTATGAGGAGAAGCGGTTCAAAGCTGGGAATGGTCCCCGTTTGGGGATTTGGTCAAGGCCTTGAGTCCATGAAAAGGAAAAGGGTAACGATCCTGTAAGACCGTACCTAGAACTATTACAGGTGCCCCTGGCTGAAGAGGCCAAGGCGTGGCAGGAGAACTCAGGCAAGGGAACTCGGCAAACTAGCCCCGTAACTTAGGAAGAAGGGGTGCCTGTCCTTGTAGTTGAAATATATTGCATGGGCAGGTCGCAGTGACAAGGGGAGAGCGACTGTTTACCAAGCACCTTTTCCTTAGAAAAGGGTGGGTAAGAAACACAGGTCCCTGCAAGGTCGTAAGGCTGTGTACAGGGGCCGATGCCTGCTCACTACCAGTACGTGAAAACCCGGTTCAACGGGTCTAAGCGCTGGCAAAGAGCGGGGGTAATTCTGACCCTCTTGAGGTAGCGTAATACCTCGTCGCTTAATTGGCGACTTGCATGAAGGGCATAACGACTCTCCTGCTGTCCCTGCCTGGGACCTGGTGAACTCGTCGCTCGGTGAATATACCGAGCTCTCCCAGTGGGAAACGAAGACCCCGTGGAGCTTCACTATAGCCTGTTGTTGAGGTATTGTTGCTATTGCAGAGCGTAGGTGGGAGCCTTAGAAGCACTTCTTCCGGGAGGTGTGGAGGCGAAAGTGTAACACCACCCTCTGGTGACGATACCCCTTACTCCGAAAGGAGGACAGCTGCAGGTGGATAGTTTGGCTGGGGTGGTACACCCTCGAAAAGGAAACAAGGGTGCCCAATGCTCGACTTAGGCGGGTCAGAAAGAGCTTTTCTTTCGGTGCGCACGAGATGATCAAGATCCGTGCTTTCCAAAGAAAACTTCAAAAAAGAAAGGCTTTGGTTTGAGCTTGCTACTCTAACCAGAGTGCTCATGAAAATCCGCCGGTAAGGGACAAGAACAAATGTCGGGCTGACTGTGTTCCTAAAAGCGTGGAACGCAGAGGCGAAAGCCGGGTCTAGCGAACCTAGGCATCCCTTTTGGTGAGGGTCCTAGCTGTCAGACAAGTTACCCCGGGGGTAACCGATTGGTCGCGGGCGAGAGTACATATCGACCTCGCGGTTTGATACATCGCTGTCGGCTCAGCTCATCCTGGTGGTGCATAAGCCACCAAGGGTCGGGTTGTTCATCCGTTAAAGAGCTACGTGAGCTGGGTTCAGTACGTCGCGAGACAGTACGGTAGTATCTACTGGGAGTGTTGCCGCGTGAGGGGAAGGACCATTTAGTACGAGAGGAACGATGGTTCGGAGCCACTGGTGTACCGGTTGTGTCAAGCATTGCCGGGTAGCTACGCTCCAGGCTGATAAGACCTGAACGCATCTAAGGTTGAAGCAGCACCCAAAACGACGCGGTTAAGGCGCCCATAGCAGATGGGTTTGATAGAGTGGAGGTGTAAGCTTAGAGCTTCGGCGATTTGCGAGCCTACCACAACTAAAGCCTTTTGCAACGAGTGCCTACTTAAAAGCAAACCAATATCACTTGTGTGTATAGATTTAGTGGATGCGCTGCCTAATCATTCTAGTTTTATTCTTTAATGGTGAAAGCAACCATTCCAATGAATATCCAAAGCCAATATGAAAATATTCTTTCCACAAATATTGCGCTTAGGACAATTGCTGGTGAGTAGCCGATAAGAGAAAGCAACCCAGTACCTGCACCCTCAAAAAATACTAGTCCCCCAGGAAATACAGAGAACATAACTGCAAAATATGAGATAGAGGTTATGCTTGCACTGAGCTCAAACGGTATTTGGATGCTAAAGTATGCAAGTATTGACCAGTATCTGATGAAGTTCAACATCCAGAGCAGTACGGAAAGCATGAACAATTGCAAAAAGCTCTTTTTGTCATTTAAAAGTTCTCGTGAATGCAGAAAATATCTCTCAGTAAAATCGCGCAAGTGTTTTGATGGAACAAGAGCCAGTATGAATGAATGCAGGGAATGATTTGTAAGGAAAACCACAAGAAACAGTGCCAAAATCAGGAATGCAACAGGAAGGTATGAATTGGATAGCACTGATACTATACCTAGTGAAGCAAAGGCAAGCACAATTATGTCAAATATGCGTTCAATGACTATGGATGAGAGTGACCTCTCTTTTGATATTTTAAGATATTTGTGAAACACGAACACCCTGGCCAGTTCACCAATAGCCCTGGAAGGTGAAATAAATGCTATAAGATGACCTATGTTATAATGTAGAAAAAAGTCTTTCAATGGTTGGCTCGAGCCGCAGATTATTCTGAACCGTACACTTTGTAATATATACTCTATTAATGTAATCAAAAGCCATACACTAAGTAGATGGAATGGGATCGAAAAAACCACCTTAACAAATTCACCTATGTCAAGACCAGAAAATACAGAGATTATGTATAAGCAAAACATGCCAAAGAGTAATAAAAACAGTGTTGTAATTGCAGACCTCACTTTATGCACTCACCCATAACCAATCATCTTTAGAAAGCGGTCATATACGTCTTTTATGTTAGATTTTATATATTGGTAAATCCCTCTCTCATAAAAAACATAGTACATTATGGGCAGGTATATTGCAGTAAACAAAAGCAAAAGGATTAATGTCCAGTCAGTTGTCCATGCCCATAGTACTGCAATTAAGTACACTAAGGGGATTAAGTCTTCAAGTATCTTCTTTAATGAGAGGGCCTTTGAAAGATACATCAAGAGAACAAAATTTAGAAAATAAGAGAATGATGTTGCATATGCTACCCCTATTATACCATAGCCCAATTGTATGAGATAAATGTCAAGTATTAAATTTGTCAAGCCGGCTATGACTGTTGATACTGTTATAAGGAGCTCCTTTCTTTTTGCCACTACATAATTCGAGATGGGGCTTAATGTTATATTGAAGAAAGATGCAACTGCAAGAACACCAATAACTGGGATTGCATCACTGAATGCTGGGATAAAGTAGTTTATTATATAAGGTGAGATTAGTACTATTGCTGCAATAGGAAACACCATTAAGAATGCTGAAATACCTGAGAGCATATCAAGGTAATACTTAAGCTTGTGCTCTTCACCTGCAGCCTTGTACATACGTTGGCCAACCGGAGCTACTGTAGACCCATAAGTACCATAGATTAATGAATTCAGGGTAGTTGCAACACCATATATACCCAGTGCCGCCGGACCGAGCATGACAACTGCAACCAGGCTATCGATCTGCATGTAAAGTGTGTTTGCAATTGAAGTAATAAAGAGCCTGAGGCTGCGTTTTAGCATGGCAACAAAATCGTTCCATCTTTTTATCACATAATCCCATTCAAACAAGATTTTATACTTACTGTAAACCCCTCTGTAAAGAAAATACCGTACAACAAATACTATGAATAACCCTGCCACTGCACCAACAAAGCCGTAAAAGTATGCCAGCATAACTGTTATTACCAAATCCAAAACAACCTTTATTATCTCAACAAGGCTTGATAACTTAAACTTCCCAATCGCTTGTAAATAATTTGCCATGTTTGCAGTGTTAATCATTACCGGAGTAATAAAAGCCAGTAATATAAGTGAAAGCTTAAACTCCAGTGAATAGTGTGAGAGTGCTGTAAACATAATTAGGCCAATGCATACCACAACTGATGCTATAAACCCCCAAGACTGCAGGAGCTTTTGTGCTCGCACTGCACGCTCCAAATCCGTTTCATGGAACGATGCCACTTCACGGTACGCTTCAGAATTAGTGCCAAGGTATACATAAGTACTGTAATTGTTTAGCATTATGATTACATTCCTGAGACCCATCGCAGTAGGGCCGAGTATGGCTGCAAGTATGAGTTCTCTTAAAAAACCAAAGCTGCGTTCTGTAAAAAAGGCCACTGTTGTTACGATTGAATCTTTTATTATTGGGCGCACGTTATTATAACCTATCATAAAATTATATTACTATCAGCCACTTGAACTGATATTTAATTCTCTTGATGTGATATGTATTTTATTTATTTTGCTTAATCAAACAATTATAGCTATCATCTAACATTTTACCCAATAGAGTTGCCTCATCATCAGAGAGATTAAGAGCGCCTAACATGTCTGGTTTACATTCAAGTGGAATCTGGTTCAGATAATACCGAACTACCATCTCTTTTCTCTTTTTTGGGCTTATTCCATAATGCTTATCGTTCATAG
>NZ_JBMFOX010000040.1:0-8181 GCF_049969415.1 Hadarchaeum sp. (SeqCode) | reverse complement strand
GACACGGTGCTGGTCGACGGGGAAGTGGTGGTCAGAGGCGGGAAGCTGACGAAGGTGGACCTCGACGAGATCATCAGGAGGCACGGGGAGCTAGCGGCCGACCTGCTGGAAAGGCGAAAGAAATATATTCTAAAGAAGAATTAGGAGAGGTGTCAAAGTGAAACTTAAAATTCAGGTTCAAAAATCCAATCTTATAATGGGCCTGTTGAATATTGCGGCGATTATTGGAGCCGTCATCGGTGTGGTGGCTATTTCCTCAGTCGTTTCTGGCGTTGATCTCGAGCGGAGCTTTTCCACCTTTTTGACTTATACCGTTGGGTCCCACTCCGGAATTTTGTATGTCCTTAAAAGAACCACGCCGCTCATTCTGGCCTCTTTGGGCCTTGCCGTCGCGTTTAAGTCAGGTTTTTGGAACATCGGTGCCGAGGGACAGATAGCTATCGGCGCCATCGCCTCTACAGGGGTTTGTCTTTTTTTGGGCCTTCCCGACTTAGCCGCGGTTGCTTTAGCGTTTATTCTGAGTTTCGTGATCACGGGGCTCTACAGCGCCGTTTCAGGATATCTGAAGGTAAAATGGGATGTGAATGATATCGTGGTGACGATGATGATGAACTTCATCGCCTTGGCGCTTTTCCACTACCTCATCTCCGGACCGTGGTTCTGGAAACAGGCGGGGGCGGTCGGGCTCTATTCCCGCACGGCACCCATCCCTGAAGGGATGAGATTTCCTTTCATTTCCCAACCGTTGAGTTCAGCATTCATCTTGGCCATCGCATTTGTCTTCATCGTTTATTTTTTGATGAAGAAGACCGTTTTGGGTTATCAGCTCAGGGTGGTGGGAGATAATCCCACAACGGCGCTCTGCCAGGGCATTAACGTGAAACGGGTTTTCGTCGTCGGCGCCATTATCAGTGGCGGTTTGTGCGGATTAGCCGGCATGTCGCTGGTCTTGGGTGAATTTTTCCGGATGCAGGCGGGTATCACCGGGAATTACGGATTCTTCGCCATACCAATTGCGATCTTTTGCCGAAATGAGCCACTCCTGGTTCCTTTCGGTTCATTCTTGGTGGCCATAATTATTGAGGGAACGCTGGCCCTCACGACTTTAGGGATGCCATCGGCACTTTCAGAGGTCCTTCTCGGCGTTCTTTTCCTTGTGGTCTTCTTCCCAGAGCTGGTTAACTGGGTCAGAAAAAGGAGGAAAAAGGCATGATTGACATAATAAGCTCAATACTTTCCTACTTTCCCGTAATAGGGCTGGCCGCTCTCGGTGGCTTGATTGGGCAGAAGGCGGGCGTTTACAACATCGCTGTGGAAGGAATCATGATGGCCGGGGCGGTGGGCGGCCTTTTCGGATACTTCATTTCAGGATCACTCTGGATGGGGCTATTGGTCGGATTTCTCTGGGGCATGTTTTTTGGAGTGTTGTTGTCACTGCTGACGGTTAACTGGGGGTTGAACCAGATAGTCATCGGATTTACCCTTTGGTTCCTTGCTGAGGGACTTGGAAAGTTCCTGTACCCCATTCTGCTGCCCGGATCCTTTAAGGTGCCGGAGAGATTCGGATATCTGTTCGGCTTCGATTATGTATTCTACTTGACGATAGCGATGTTTGTGGTCGTCTTCATTATCTTCAAGTGGACCAAGCAGGGTCTGGCGATTCACGTGGCCGGCGAGAGCCCTGAAGTTGGCGACATTGCCGGAATAAACATCTTCCGGGTGAGGTGGATCTGCAATATCATCGGCGCCGGTTTGATGGGCGTAGCCGGGGCCTACTTGGCGGACCATGTGCTGCAGGGATATAACTATACGATGATTGCCGGTTACGGATGGGTCGCTTTTGCGATTGTCCTCTTTGGTAGGTTCTCTCCGACGGGCGTACTGCTCGGTTCGCTGTTCTTTTCCTCACTTATAGGGATTCAGACCAGGCTCCAGGTTGCCGGAGCTTTGTTTTTGCCGAGCGAGTTCATGGTCGTCATACCCCACATCGGGGTGGTTGCCGTCTTGGCCATCATCGGAATTCTCGGTAAAAAGTCAGGCATCCCCTCCGCTCTTGGCGTTCCGTATAAACGGGAATAGCAGGAGGGCCACCGATGTCTAATTTTTCCGGCAGCCGTAGTGGAAAATTTTTGGATGTAGATTTGAGTTCCGGAGAGTTGAGAACAAAGGACATTCCCCCAGAGGCAATGAAATTTATCGGCGGTAGCGGATTGGCAACTTGGTTCGTATCAAAAATGGTCGATCCTTTGGTTGAGCCTTTGGGTGAAAAGAATATTCTAGTCTTTTGTACGGGCCCGGTCACTGGGGCTCTGCCTATGTCAAGCCGTTACGTGGTCGCTGCAAAGTCTCCGCTGAATGGTACCCTTGGTGATGCCGACGCAGGTGGTTTCTGGGGCACTGAACTCAAAGCTACAGGATTTGACGCGGTTGTGGTCCGGGGCCGGTCAAAACGGCCGCTTTTTCTTTGGGTTAGAGACGGCAGGGCTGAGCTTAAGGACGCGCGGGATTTGTGGGGGCTGGACATCCAGAAAACTGAGAATGAAGTGAAAAAAATTTGTGGTGATTGTAGAGTCCTTTCCATCGGTCCGGCCGGGGAGAACTTAGTTAAATTTGCGGTCATCTCCAATGACGGTGGAAGAGTTGCCGGCAGGAGTGGCCTTGGTGCTGTTATGGGATCGAAGGGGCTGAAGGCAATTGCTCTCAAAGGAGAACATAGATATTCTCCAACTCAAGAAGTGGTAGAGTTGGCAAAGGAGATGACGCGGCACCTGCTGGAGAAGGATGGGATAAAAAGGCTTTCCAAGTTCGGCACAGGATCTTTTCTGGAGAATCATCTGGCAAGAGGAAACCTTCCACTGAAAAATTGGGGGCAGGATGGGTGGTCGGAAGAGTCCGCCAAGAGAATTTCGGCCAACCGGTTGTCTGATCTAGTGAGGATAAAAATGAGGGCTTGCAGAAATTGCCCGGTCGGCTGTGAAAAAAGAATCGAATGGAATGGTGTGGATGAGAAGGGTCCAGAATACGAAACGATAGCCGCTTTGGGATCTCTTTGTCTCGTGGACGATCCGATGTCAATCATAAAGGCCAACAGGTCATGTAATCTGCTCGGTATTGACACCATTGAGGCTGGAACTTTAATCGCTTTCTTGATGGAGTGCTTTGGGAAAGGAATTTTGTCCGATAAGAAAGTCGGTATCTCGCTATCTTGGGGTCAGGGCGAGAATTTTCCCGAGTTGCTCGAAATGATTGCCTTTAGACGCGGTTTTGGGGCAATCCTTGCCGAGGGTGTAAAAAGGACGGCGGAATCGATAGGTGGCGAGGCCGTTGGGCTTGCCATGCACGTTAAGGGGGCGCCCATATGCATGCATGATCCCAGGGTTCAGCCCGACAAGGGCCTGAACTATGCGACCCTTCCTTCGGGAGCCTATCACGGCAAAGGAGGAAGCGGCTATGTCGGGCTGAGGTGCGGCAGTATGGTAGAAGAGCTGGTGAAGAGGCAGAACCTAGCAGAAGTAATTGATAGTCTGGTCATGTGTTCCTTTGCCTTTGAAGTCTGGGCGGGTGGACTTCCTGTCGATTACATACCCAGAATTTTGGAAGCGGTTTCAGGGATGAAGCTTAGTTTAAGCGATCTTGAGGAGATTGGTGGTGAGATATTTAATATGAAGTCATCCTTTGCTAAAGCGGCGCTTGGTCGGAAAGAAATGGGTGAAGTGCTGCCGAATAGATTCAAAACAATTCCCAGAGTAAGGAATGGAGTCGCTTATAATTTCCAAGCCGAAAAATTCTTGGATGAGTACTACAGGATAAGAGGACGTTAGAAACACTTTTCGTGCCAGTGCAGCCTTTAGATATTTTCATGCTTATTCTTGTTTGGCCATCTCCGGGTTAGCGACGACCCTCCCCACTATTTTTCTCTCTTTCATTTGATTGAGCACTTCTGGGATTTCGTTGAGGCTGACGATTTTCGAAACCACCGGGCTTATCTTTTTCAGATGTGCCAGTTTGACGACATCAATTAGGTTTTGATGGGTGTAGGAGACCGAACCCATTATCCTGAATTCTCCAACTACTAGAGATAATGGATTTACCTCCAAGGAATCCTTTGTATATCCAATGATCACATACCGGCCTGTTTTAGCAAGGCTGTTAAGAGCATTTTCCATGGTTTTCCCAAGTCCCACCAGTTCCAGCGCCACGTTTACGCCTTTCCCCCCAGCCATCTTCTTTATTTCATTGCTGACATTAGCCATGTTCCCGTCGACCACACCATCAGCTCCCATTTCTTCAGCCATTTTTAGTTTGTCTTTGGAGACGTCCACCACGAAGACCTTGGCGCCAATGTGTTTTGCCACTTGGAGGGCGCTGGTACCCAGGCCGCCGAAGCCATTTATCAGCAGACTTTCTCCTTTTTGGAGCTTTGCTTGGTCGACCAGCCCGTGATACACCGATCCCACGGCACAAGGCAGGACTGCGGCTTTTTCAAAAGGAACATCAGCTGGCAGTTTTACTAAAGTTCTTTCCACAGTTTTCACATATTCTGCGTAGCCGCCGTCAATGGTGAAACCATGCTGGTCTAAATTGTCGCACAGATTTTCCATTCCCGCCCGGCAGTATTCACATTTGCCGCAACTTTTGTTGTTGTTGACGACCACCCGGTCTCCTTTTTTGAATTTTTTCACCTTTTTGCCAACCTCTTCTATTTCGCCAGCGATTTCGTGGCCCAGCGTGATTGGAAGGGAACCCTTCCAAGGGACCAGAGTGCCGTCCAAAAAGTGCAGGTCAGTGTGGCAGATGCCAGCGGCTTTAACTTTTACCAGAACCTCATCGTCTACAATTTTCGGTACTTCGACATCCTCAATTTTCAGGGGCTTGTTTGGCCCATAATATCTAATTGCTTTCATACATCTCAGTAATTGCTGAGTTCGTTGGCTAATAAATCTGACGGAACTGGTGTCATTTGTGGCAGCTCCGCTCGTTACCGTTTAATAAACACCGCAGTAAAATTAAATCTACCTCCGACTAAGCAAGTTAAAAAAAAGAAAATTTTTATCGGTTTTATTCTACCCAGTCGGTTTTTTCAGGCACTACTAGTTTACCGCTGATGATATCCTGTTTCAATTGTTCTGCGAACTCCTTGACCTCTTCTGGAACCATATTGCCCCAGGTTGGGAAGCCCAGAGAGCCATCTTCCAGCGTCAGATAGACTTCAGCAGTTTGAGATCTGAGTTTTTGCCAGTTTCCGTTCACTATAGCGTTCACTATGGTGTCCAGTGGTTTTGTCCAGTCCCAGATTGAACAGGCGATGAGGGTGTCCGGATAATACTGCACCATGTCGATGTACTCTTGGAACGTGTACATTCCTCTGACAGCTGCCTCCAAGGTCGCTGCGAAGTCATCTTGGTTCACAAAAACGATATCAATGCCAGCTTCATGGAAACTCGCCACCGTGTCCCTAGCCTTTGCCGGATCGGAGTAAGAGTTCATATCCACCCGGGTAACGGTGATGTTCGGGTTAACGTAGTGCGCGCCGTCTCTGAATGGGTTCGCTACCGTGCGGTTGGCTCTTGGTCCCGGGATAGCAATGATGAGCCCAAGTTTGTCAGTTTTCGTCAATTTTGCCGCAACAGCGCCTGCTATAAAGTTAGGCTGGTGGACGTTCGCTGCGTTCATGCATATCATGTTATTTGGAATGGTCAATCCCGAGTCGGCTATTGGTCCCGCTTCCCATTCTTGAATAAAGTAAACATCTGGGTGTCTTGCTGCCACATTGAGCGCGGCTTCCATGAACTCGTCAGTTTCGATGTAGATGATATTATAGGTAGATGCCGCCTGTTCAATTACACTCTCAACGTTCTGTATGCCAGTTTCTTCAATCCAGGTGTATGAGATCCCATATTTGCCTGCAACTGCTTCCACAGCTTTTGCGTGGCTGGGCGACCAGCTGCCCTCATCGTGGTGCCACCACATCACCACACCCATAGTGAGCTTGGAGGGTGCGGTTGGTGATGCAGGTGGTGTGCCGGTCACGGTTGGTGATGCAGGTGGTGTGCCGGTCACTGTCTTTGTCACCGTAATAGTTTGGCCGGGCGCTTGTGGTGTCATAGCATACAGTGCTACAGCGCCAATTACTAGACCAATAACTAAACCGATTACTACTGCAACAGAAGTTGTTATTCCCCTTTTTTCCATTTTTTCACCTTTTCAGTATAATGGTTGTTACGAGTCCTTTTATCCTTTTAGGTGCTTTAGAGTTTGTCGAAAAATTCCACAGAATAAAATAAACCCGATTTTCTCTGCCGCTCGCACCTGCATGTAGGTGCGTAGGTTGTGCGCCACAAGCATGAGTAGCATGCTCAGGACCTTCGTCCTTGTCCTTTTGCACCTGGTGTGGGCACCGTGGCGGTTCTCGATGCCCGCAAATATCGCCTCCCCGATACCCCCTGCGCCGGTAGAGCCCGCGGTTTCTCCTGAAGTCGCGGAGCACCCCTTTTCTGAGCAAGCCTCGGGACGAGTTGGCCGCGGCTTGAATAAAGGTTTGAGGCCCTGCCTCGTGGTGAGTTCAATGTTCCGCATCCAGTCGTAGGCGGAATCGCCCAGCAGGCGCTTGTTACCCCCGGACCAGCTTTTCGATTCTAATTGGCGTGGCTCGTCTAACAATTTAAAAAATTCGAATTTTTTGGCAATTTTTGTTCCAGATTTTGGGCAAAGTTGGAGATCCAATTTATTTGAGTTTTTTGAATTCGATTTTCCTTAGACGATACGAGATAAGATGTGTTTGGGAGTGTGTGAGTCAAGCCTTATAATTTATTTTTGACAGGACACGAGCAGAGCGTACACCTCATGCAGCTTCGTTGTTAAGATTTCAATATCTCGGACCAACTGGGGAGCTCTTCGCAGATTTTTCTCAGGCTGGGGAATCTGTCTATTTTTGCGTGGGGGAAGTACATCGCGGAGATAAATTCCTCGTTGAACTCGGGAGCAATGGTGAGTTCGAGGTATTTGGTTCTCCTCGCTATTTCCTCGGCATCGGACCTTTTCTCTTTGGAAATTAAGGCCTGCTTTGCCCCCATCCCGGCCGCATTGCCCACCGACTTTACCTTATCCAGTGGGATGTCCGGATAAAGTCCGATTATCTTCGCGCTCAGCTTGTCAATGTAAGTTCCAAAGGCACCCGCCAGATAGACGCGAGCCACGTTTTTTTCGCTCACGCCTCTTCTTTTTATCAATATTTTTGCTCCGCTGTACATTGCCGCCTTGGCCAGTTGAATTTCCCGGATATCCCTTTGGGTTATGGCGATATCGCCGATACCCCCCTCCGTTTCTTTTTCCCAAGCCAGCACGAATTCCAGCATGTTTTGGTTTCTCCGGATCCGCGGGTTCTTTATTTCGGGGTTTATGTTTCCGTTTCTCATCACTATGCCGGCCAGGAACATCTGGGCCACCGCGTCCACGATGCCGGAACCGCATATTCCCTTGGGTGGAAGGTTGTCGATGGTGCTGTATTCCACCTCCAAGGTGTCAGGCTTTATGCTCACCCTCTCGATTGCTCCCGGCTCACCGCGCATACCGTGCTTCAGGTGTGCCCCTTCGAACGCTGGGCCGGCAGCAGTGGAACATACTTCGATGCTTTCTTTGTTGCCCAGCATGATTTCTCCGTTCGTTCCTATGTCGGTCGCCAGCGTAAGCTCTGGCTCCTTGTAGATGTCGGTCGATAGGATCACACCTACCGTATCGGCGCCGACAAATCCAGCGATTACCGGGAGGACGTGAACGTTGGCGCTGGGATTCGTTTTGAGCCCCAGCTCAGAGGCCTTCACGTCAACCCCTCTCCTCACCACCGGAGTAAAGGGGGAGAGGGCCAAGAACTTGGGATTCAGTTTCAAAAAGAGATGGTGCATCGCCGTGTTGCCGACGATGGTGACCTCATAGATTTCTTCCTTGTTTACATTTGCCTTCAAACAGGCCTCTTCGATTATTTTGTTCAAGCCGCCAATTATTACCCGGTTTATCTTTTCCAGACCGTCTTCGTTTTGAATGCAGTAGGTTATCCTCGTTATCACGTCTTCCCCATACGGGATCTGTGGATTCAGAAGCGACCCAATGCTTACCAGATTTCCATCTTTGAAATCTATCAGATATCCAACCACCGTTGTAGTCCCAATATCTACGGCGAGGCCG
>NZ_JBMFOX010000039.1:0-8244 GCF_049969415.1 Hadarchaeum sp. (SeqCode) | reverse complement strand
CAAACCCCAAAGGGTAAAGATTGTATAACCAAGCCGTCTGACAAGATATGCCCACATGGTAAGAAGGGGAGGGGATTGAATCCCCTCCCCTTCTTCCCTCACTTTTCAAGCCACATGTCGTAAAGGAAAAAGCCCTCGGTATAGATGGGGCTGTAGACGTAGCCCTTGACCCAGTCGCGCATAGCTATCCGGGTGGTGAGGTGGTAGAGATCGATATCGGGGCAGTCCTCATAGATGAGGGCTTGTACCCTTTTCAAGAGCTGGCAACGCACAGCATGGTCTGTTTCCACTAGAGCTTGATCCAAAAGCCTATCCACTTCCGCGTTCTTGTAAAAACCGATGTTAAAGGCCACCGGCGGCCATTGGCTTGAGTGGTACATGGGATACAGGAAGTTGATCACATCGGCATAGTCTGGCCACCACCCATTGGCCACGATGGCCGGGGTTTGCTCAGGATCAGCGGCGGATACCCGCTCCCAGAGGTCAGGCCAGGGGAGCTCAATGATCTGGAGGTTTATCCCGAGCTCAATGAGGGCGGCCTGTAATAGCTCCCCCACCCGCCGCCGGTCCTCATGACCGGACTCGTACACATACTCTAGAGTAAAGCCGCCGTTAGGGTAACCAGCTTCGGCAAGGAGCTTACGCGCAAGCTCAAGATCCTGTTTGGGCAGGGGCAGCTCATCGTTATGACAGGGAAGACCAAGGGCTGCAGGGCCCTGCATTTGTATGGCATGGCCACGCAAAACGTACTGGATCATCCCCGCGTAGTCCAAGGCCGCCCGGATGGCCTTACGTACCCGCACATCCGCTGTGGGCCCAGCAGCGCAATTGAAGCGAAGGTAGGTAGCATGCATGGAAGGTTCTTCTACCAACACGATGCCAGGTTGTCCCCTGAGAAGCTCCCAGTCGTCCACAGAGATGTCCATGGCGATATCCACATCCCCTCGCTCGAGCAAAAGCCGCTGCACCGCGGGCTCGGTTATGTACCGAATGATTACCTGCTCGACATTGTTCTTGACCCCCTCCCAGCCACGACGCCAATAGTTCGCAAAGCGCCGGAGAATGATGTGCTGTCCTTTTACCCATTCCACGAATTCGTAAGGCCCCGTCCCTACCATGTGCGAGCTCAGCCACTCTTGGGCCCAGGGATCGTCCGTGGTGGCGTGGGCCTTAACCGCTGCAGGTGAGACGATCCCCGTACCAAAGATGTTGGCCAAGACTTGGAGGAACTCAGGGTAGGGGCGTTTGAGGGTGAAGCGCACGTTGAGCTCATCCACCGCTTCCACCTTTTCGATGGGCTCGAACATCCAAGCGGGACCAAGGTTTATGGCTATGACCCTCTGGAAGCTGAACACCACCGCGGCAGCATCGCAGGGTGTGCCGTCATGAAAAACGATGCCGGGATGGAGCACAAAAGTCCAAATCTTTCCGTCATCGGACACCGTCCACGAACGTGCGAGCTCAGGTTCCACCTCTATGGTGCCGGGCTTGTAACGTACAAGCCTCTCGTAAACCACAAGATTCACGTTGATGGCTGCTGCCTCATACCCGACGCCGATGTCCAGGGTAGAGGGCTGAAGTCCGGTAGCAATGATCAAAGTCCTCTCCCGCGGGATTTCTTGGCCCAATGCCAGCAAACCCACCGAAACCAAACCAAAGATCAACAATGTCCACTTCATATGTCCCTCCTTTCCTTTAGCTTTTTGATTTTATTGTTGTTTTGAGTTCCCCGCTCTCACCTCCTTTCACCGCACGGCTACGATATGAAACCTATAGCGGTCACCTCGATAGAGGATGCGCACCCATTCGACAGGCACTCCGTTTTTCAAGAACACCACCCCTTCCACCAAAAGAAGCGGAGCCCCCACCGCGACTCCAAGGAGCTCAGCGGTGTGGGGATCGGCCAGGGCCGGTTCAAGAGTTTGTTCGGCGCGGGCAAGGAGGAGACCATGCCGCCGTTCCAGGATTTCGTAGAGGGATGAAGACTCCAGATCCTCTTCTTCCAGTCCAGGGACGAGGTGATAGGGAAGGATTGAGATGTTGAGGGCCATGGGTTCATCATCCGCGAACCGCAGGCGCTCGATGCGGATGACTTCAGCCCCGGGAGACAACCCCAAGGCCTCGGCCACTTTGGCGGTAGCGGGCTCGCGCACGCATTCGAGGAGGCGGGCCTTGGGAGTGAGACCAAGGAGACGCATGTCTTCAGTGAAGCTGGTGAGGCGAGAGAGAGTTTGACGGAACTTGGGGCGAGCCACGTAGGTGCCGCTTCCTTGGACCCGGTAGAGCCAGCCCTCCAAAACCAGCTCGGAGATGGCCTGGCGAATAGTGGACCGGGAGACGCCGAAACGAGTCATGAGCGCATGCTCAGAGGGGATGCGCTCCCCAGGGCGAAAGTCCCCGCGCTCGATGGCCTCCCGCAGCCAATTCTTCACCTTGCCGTAGAGTTTGTTTTCCACGAAATTTGACCGGACAACCGGTCATCTTTATGATAACCTTGAGCCCTCTTGCGGTCAAGTAGTCGGCAGCCCGTCTCCCAGTGGTGTGCAGCTGGCATGGTGTTGGAATAGCTGTATTGGCCAAATGGGACGACGCTTCCCCAATCTCGCGCGTGGCAACCCCCTCACGGTTGGACTAGCTTTTCCTGAAAGCACTTCAGGCAAGAGCCGTCCCTTTTGCGTCTCGTTCTGGTCCCTTGCGGTATACTGCAAAGGAAAGGGGGAGCGATGAAAGGTGTGGCCGGGAAAGCCCTTTTTGTGGACCTCTCTTCTGTAAAAAATTCCTACGGAGGCCATTCCCGCCAAAACTTTCCGGACTTCCTACGCCGACTACGTGCGGGAGAGGATCATCGCGCCGTTAAGGATGGAAAACACCGGCTTTTGGAAAAGCTCACGGAGCTGGCCATCCTGTATATTATATCGTGCCCCAATTCCTATCGGGAGCGACGGTGCCTTGGTAAGCACTGTTTTGGATTTGCCCAGGTACTTTGGGGATGTGGCTCAGGCGGGGCGCACCCTTGGTGAGGCTGGAAAGCTATGAAAAATTGGCACGGCCGCGCGTTTCCCTCCAGCATAGCTCCGCTTCCCCGAACTCGTGGGCCCGACTTTCTGCACTCCGGGGCTTGCCGCACAAAAATTCTTCGAAAGAAACCGCCATCTCGGCTTTATCCCAGAAGAGTACGTGGGAGTGATCGTTTTGGCCACCGGCTCCGGTTACCCCATGTCCTAATTTGCCCGGGCCGCGCTAGCCCTTCTTTTGCCGGAACCTCTGGAAAGGCTCCCACTCGTGCGGCTCGAGGCCTTGGGCGAGAAGGTGTTCGGCGTTTCCGCCACCTACCGGTACAAACGGTGCGCCTCAAGGGTCCGCCGGGGTTCACGCTATAAAAGACGGGGAATGTCGCGGCGCCAATAAAGCGGGACGGTATAATCCGCCAGGGCTTCATCTAGGGCGTGTTTGGCCTCTTGTGGGGTGGCCCTTCGAGAAAGGAGGGCCACACTGCGGGAAGCAGTGGTACTAAATTGTCCGTTTACTTCCTGCACCGATCCGAAGTAAACTTCAATGCCAGCCAGGCTGAGTTTTTCCAAAGGGAGTGAGAAAAGGACTCCGGTTTCTGGGGCGTCTGGGTAACCACGAGGTACCAAATACCGGCATACGGTGGCCAGATGTGAGAACCGCACGTCTTCTACAAGATCCCCAGCGGCGATGGAAGCAAACACGTCCACTGCGTCGCTTTCAAGGAGGGAAAGCACGTTTATCGCCTCTGGATCCCCGAAACGCACGTTGAACTCGATGACCACTGGGCCGGATTGTGTCTGGATGAACTGGCCGTAAAGCACCCCTCGGTAGGGGATACCCAGGGCTTCTTCCAATTTCTTCACTGTTTCCTCCACGATTCCCAAGGCGGTTTCAAAGTCCTTCTGGGAAACGAAGGGAAGGAGGTAATCTGCGCACGAATAAGAGCCCATGCCGCCCGTCATGGGCCCCGTGTCCCCTTCTCTTGCGTACTTGTAATCCTGTACAAGCGGCATGGGTACAACTTTTTTCCCATCGGTGAAGACCATGAGGGAAAATTCCTCCCCTGTGAGTTTTTCCTCCACCAGGATTTTTCCTTCCCGCTCGAGGTATGGCCGCGCGTACTCTATCGCCTCCATGACGTTGGTTAGCTGTCGGCCCAGGACTCGCACCCCTTTCCCACCGGTGAGCCCCACCGGCTTTAGCACCGAGTTCGGATGGGAAAGGAGATGTGCGTGCAAGGTTCCGAGGTTTTCAAACACCCACCATTTGGGGAAACCCCGGCCTATATAGCGGGCCATGAATTCCCGCATAAAACATTTATCCGCCTCCAGCCGAGCCAGGATCCTCCGCGGTCCAATACAGGAGAACCCTCTTTCCTCAAGCTCATCCACCGCCCCTGCAGCAAGCGGCTCCTCAGGGCCGAACACAACGAGGTTGGGTCTGACGCGTTGGGCATATCGCACAAGGGAAGGCAGATCGTTTAACCCGCCCTCAATCCAGCCCTCCGCCAGTCGGATGATCCCTGGATTGGGGGTAGACATGTACGCGAAGATCCGTGGTTCCTGAGGGGAACGAGAAAGGGCTTTGGCAATGGCGTGTTCCCGAGCACCGCTTCCCACGAGGAGCACCTTCATCTCCGCCCCCTCGCCTTGCGGGCGGCCTCCATGAGCCTTCGCACCCTTTCTGGGTCCACGGGGTTATGAACGTTCCCTTCGTATTTGAAATAACTTCCCACGATGGCTCCGTCCGCCACCCCCAGGAAATCGGCCACCATCTCCGGGGTGATCCCGCTTCCCAGGAGGACCCGAGCCGCGGGGAGTTCGGACTTCAGGTGCCGGACCATCTCCAATGGGGCAGTCTGTCCGGTGCGGGCACCGGTGAGAACAACGGCATCGGCCCTGCCTCGTTCTATGGCGTCCCGAGCAGAGTCGGCCACGTCCCGGGCGGGGAAAGCTTGGGTGTACTTCCCCTGGACATCGGCCAATATTGCCACTCCCTCTGCGCCGAGCTCCTGTTTTAAGCGCATGAGCTTGGGAGCGGCGGGAAAAAGCGGCCCCATATCAGAAAACAAAAGGTCCACAAATCCTTCCACTCGAATGAAATCCAATCCTAAACACCATGCCAGGTATAGTTCATTTTCGAAGTCGTTGAAAAGGAGGTTTACTCCAACAGGAACGTTTGTTTCTTCCTTTACTTGTTGGGCCACCACGGCCATAGCGATCAGGGTGGGGGTGGGCACCTTCTCAAGTGGATAAGGGTAATCGTGGAAGTTTTCAATGAGAATTGCATCAATACCCCCCTCTTCCAAGGCCTTGGCCTCCCGCACAGCGAAGCGGACGATCTCCTCAAGGGGATTCCCTCGGTAGCCCGGGGAGCCAGGAAGGGGTGGAAGATGCACCATCCCAATGATCGGTTTTTTCAACTCCAAAAGCCGGGAGCGCGCCATCATTTCACCTCCTTGTCAGGAGTTAAAAATTGCAAAAGCTCCGCGAATGTGGGGGCATAAGCCCCAAATCTTTGGGCAGCAAGGGCACCGGCAGCGTTTCCCCAGCGCCCTGCCTCTTCGAGAGTCTTTCCTCGCACCAGGGCCAAAAGGAACGCTGCGTTGAACGCATCCCCGCAACCAGTGGTGTCCACTGTCTTGACGGGGAAGGCGGGCAGGGCGAGTACGCCCTCAGAAGTGGCCAAAAGGGCCCCGTTTTCACCGCGCTTTATCACCACAAGAGGACAAATTTCTGTTAGGCGTTCCACCGCCTCTTCCAATGTCCTTCGGCCGGATAACATGAGGGCCTCACCTTCGTTGAGGAAGAGGACGGAAAGGTAGAGGAAAAGCGGGACGAAAAAGTCCTCCCCCTTGGCAGCCCCAGCGGATCCGGGGTCCAAGGCGAGTTTGGGGAGCTTGCTTTTTCTGTAGTACCACGTTGCAAGGGTTGCCAGTGTATGAGGCAAGGGGTCTGCAATATAAAGCCACTTTGCTTGTTCAATATAATGGAGATCGTCTTCTTCCAATTTGCGCAAGGCGTTGGCGCCCCGGGTGTAGAACAAGCGGCGGGCGCCGTTGGGCTCCACCAAGGAAAATGCCCGCCCGCTTGGGCCCTCCAAGGTCAATACCCGGCTAGTATCGACTCCAGAGGCGACGAGGTGTTCCCACAAGAGTTTTGCCACCGTGTCGGTGCCCACGGCTCCAATCATCCCCGCCGTTCCGCCCAAGCGGGCGAACGCTACGGCCACATTGGCCGCGTCCCCACCGGGTGCTTCCCAGACTTCTGTGACTTCAACTTCCTCATCCGACGCGGGAATGCGGGGTGCGACCAACACCGTGTCCCAGTTGATGTCGCCAATGGCCACGAGCTCCACCCTCACCTCCGGGTGCGCGGATCGGCAAAATCTCGAATGGCATCGCCAATGAGATTGAACCCTAGAACGGTCACGAAGATGGCCAACCCCGGGAAAATGGGGACCCACCAGTAAGAAAGAAGGTATTGGCGGCCGTCGGCCACCATTCGCCCCCACTCTGGCGTTGGGGGCTGGGCCCCCAGTCCCACGAAACTGAGGCTCGAGGCAAGGAGAACGGCGTACCCCACATCGAGGGTTGCCTGAACGATGAGCGGTGAAAAGGCGTTGCGGAAGAAGTATCTGAAGAAAAGACGCATCCCCTCCACACCAATCGCCCGAGCTGCCTCAACGTAAAGCTGATTTTTGATTGAAAGGATCTGGCCTCGTGCCAAACGTGCATACCAAGGCCACCAAGTGATAGAGATGGCGAGCATAGCATTGGTGAGGTTGGGGCCGAGCACAGCGGAAACAAGCATGGCAAAGACAAGATAGGGAAAGGCGAGAAAGGAATCAGTTAGGCGCATGAGCACATCGTCGACCCAACCCCCAGCCAGGGCTCCCACTGTTCCAATGCCCGTCCCCAAGATGAGCGAAAGGGCGATGATCACTACCGAAGCCTGCAAGGATATGCGCGTACCCAAAAGAACCCGGGAGAGGACGTCGCGCCCGAGCTCATCGGTTCCAAAGGGGTGCGCCCACGAGGGTGGTCGTAGCCTTTCTGCAAGATTTACCTTGTAAGGGTTATGCGGAGCTACATAGGGAGCGAGCACTGCACACATTGCTACAGCCAGAACGAGCAAGACCCCCAAAAAACCCAAAACATTCTTTCCCGGGCTCAAAAACTTTAAGAGCGTGCGAATCTCTTCTCTCATTGGTAGCGGATCCTTGGGTCTACAACGGTGTAGAGGAGGTCGACGAGGAGGTTTACTCCAGTGTAAAGGAGGCCGGTGGTTAGAGTGACGGCCATAATGGCGTTGACATCTAACACGGTTACAGCAGTGTAGGCATAGGTGCCGAGACCAGGCCAGGAAAAAATGATTTCGACTAAAAGCACGCCCCCCAAAAGTGAACCAATTTGCAGCCCAGTTATAGTTAAAATGGGAATCATAGCGTTACGAAGGGCATGTTTGAGAAGGACAGCGCGTTCGGAAAGCCCTTTGGCGCGGGCAGTGCAAACGTAGTCCAAAGAAAGGACCTCAAGCACACTGGCCCTGGTCATGCGGGAAACCACCGCCAGGGATCCGTAAGCCAGGGTGGCCGCGGGGAGGAAAATGTGGTGGAGGGAGGAAACAAGGGCTCGCCAATTCCCAGTAACGAAGCTATCGATGAGGTAAAAACCGGTGAGGTGCTTTGGTGCAGAGATAAAAGGATCGATCCTCCCCCCGACAGGGAACCACCCCAAGAGCTTATAAAACACGAGCAGAAGGACGAGGCCAAAGATAAAGACGGGGAAAGAAACCCCTATTAAAGAAAAGAGGCGCAAAAAATGGTCTAGGAAAGTGTTGCGATAAATGGCAGAAAGGATGCCTAAAGGGACCCCGAGGAAAAAGAAGACGAACCCAGCAGTGAGCCCGAGCTCTAACGTAGGGATGAAGTAGGCCCTCAGGTCCTCGACGACCGGACGTTTAGACCAAAGGGATTTCCCGAAGTCGCCACGAAGAAGGTTTTGCATGTAGATACCGTATTGAATCCAAAGAGGCTTGTCTAGGCCGTACATCCGACGAACTTGTTCCACTTGCTCCTGCCTGGCCTGAGGACCGGCAGCAACCCGTGCCGGGTCCCCAGGGACGACGCGAGTGAGGACGAAAGTGATGAGGGTCAAACCCCAAAGGGTAAAGATTGTATAACCAAGCCGTCTGACAAGATATGCCCACATGGTAAGAAGGGGAGGGGATT
>NZ_JBMFOX010000038.1:0-8683 GCF_049969415.1 Hadarchaeum sp. (SeqCode) | reverse complement strand
CAGCTACGAGCTCCCCGCGTTTTTGAAGCCTCCCAGACCCAATTAGAAGCCCGAGCCGGCGCCCCTTGCCTAGGGAACCGCGGCTTCTTGCGCCAGCGGCTCTTCATGGCAACCTCCTGAGCCACTTGTCACCAAGTGCGCGTCACCGGGAGCCCCGCCTTCAGGCCTAGGGTTCATCACATCCCCAACATGTCGCGAGGGACGAAGAGGAGGCCGGGGACCCGGTCGCGCCTGTAGTCCCACTTGGTCGGGGGCCGCCGCTCGCGGGGAGAAGCCAGCCGTTTCGTGCAGGGGGAGACCACAGCGATTCCGAGGAGCCAGAGACCCAACGTGGTCCCGAGCAGCCACAGGCTGCCATAGACAATGGAAAGGCAGGTAGCCAAGGCAACCCCTAGGAACAAAAACTTCGTGGCGTCGTCCTCGATCCCCAGCCCTAGGAGCGGTAGCAGGAGGAAAGTCAGGGTGGCGGATACCCCCATGGAGAGGACCATGTCCACCAGATAGCCCACCCCGGTGCGCCAGCGGGCCTTCCAGTGGGCCTCGTAACGCCTCCAGAGGTGGGGGTCTTGCTGGAGAGCCGCGAGCCACTCGGAGCAAGCCTCCTTGCGGGCCCTGGTTGCGGACCGGGCCCTGGTCACGACCCACGCGAGGACTGCTAGGTCGACAACCACCAGCAGGACCACCAAGCTCGCGACCCAGGTATCCATGTTTTTATCGTACACGTTCACCGCGGGAATGCTCGACCCTTGAGGCAGCCGGGATGCATAAGAAAAAACGCGTAGCGCAGGATCTGTCCGGTCCAGGACACCTTTGCCCTGGCGTTCGCCGGCTGGATGTCGTAGATCGAGATGTAGTCCCCGAAGATCGAGCGGGTGTTGGCGTCGCCCTTTTCGGTTGGCGTGCCGGCAAACCCGATGAAGGAGGCGTTGGGCAGGGTATCGCGCATGTGCCGGGCGAAGCCGGCCATGAAGTCGTACTGGCTACGATGGGCCTCGTCGGCGATGACCACGATGTTGCGGCGATCCGGTAATTTAGGGGCAGGCCCCTGTGCCTGCCCTTCCTGTGGGCAACCACGGAGGGTTGCCCCTACGTCCGGGAAAAATTCCTGGATGGCGGTGAGGATGACCCCGCCCGCCTGCCGCCCCTGAAGCAGCTCGCGAAGCTGGGCCCGGCTCTCGGCCTGGATCGGGTCCTGTCCCAGGAGGTCGCGGCAGCGGGAGAAAACGCCGAAGAGCTGCTCGTCCAGGTCGTTGCCGTCGGTGAGCACCACCAGGGTAGGGTTCTCCATGGCCCGCTCGCGGATGATGCGCCCGACGTAGAAGGCTATGGTCAGGCTCTTGCCCGGGCCCTGGGTGTGCCAGACTACCCCGATGCGCCGGTCGCCCGGTTGACCGCCGGACTTACGGCTTGCTTCGTATCGCCCAAGCGCATCCGCCACCCGATCAGCACGCGTTAATTGCGCAGCGCGCAGGGTCTCGGCCACGGCCACCCGCACGGCGTGGAACTGATGGTAGGCGGCCATTTTTTTGACGAGCCGTCCGCCGCCGTCATTCTCGAAGACAATGAAATCGCGCACCAAATCAAGGAATCGCTGCTTCTCGAAGAGCCCCTCGATCATCACCCATCACCTGCAACTGCGGCATCGTATTGGGCGCCAGGGCCTCGCCTCCGATGGGGCGCCAGGGCTTGAACCACTCGCGCCTGGCACCCACCACCCGGACCCGCGCCTCGATGCCGTCGGAGACAACCAAGACAGCATTGGTGGCGAGCAACGAGGGGATCACGGCCTGGTAGGTTTGCAGCTGCTGCCAGGCAGCCCAGATGGTGGCTTTTTCATCGGCGGCGTTTTTGAGCTCCAGCACTCCCAGCGGCAGACCGTTGACGCAGAGCACCACGTTGGGCCGGCGGGTGTGCTTGTTCTCCACGACCGTGAACTGGTTCACCGCCAGGCAGTCGTCGCTTTCGGGGTCGTCGAAGGCGATCACCCTGGCCTGCGCCCCGCGGATGCATCGGCGCCCGGGTACTCTAGCGTAACGCCGTCCACCATCAGCCGGTGCAGGTTGCGGTTGCGCTGGATCAGGGCGGCGCCCTCGGGACGGGTCAGTTTGCGGAAGCCGTCCTCGAGCGCCTCCGGGGGCATGTGTGGGTTCAGCCGCGCGAGCGCGTTCCGGAGGCGCTCCTCGAGAACCACGTGGCCGTAATCGGTGCGCCCGGGTGCGGGACCATCCGGCGCGATGTCGGGGCCGTGGGCAACCTGCCAGCCGAGGCATTCGAGTCAGGCGAGGCCGGCGCATTCCACATCGCATCCGGGGAAGGGTATTGTACTCGTCGCTTCCCCTTTTGCGGTGCCTTGTCTTCTGGATGCTGGGGTTCATACATCCAAAAGTTAATCGGGTTCTGCAAGCTGGGTACCCACAACCCTCGTTTCTCTTGCAAGCTCACGCCCCCTTTCTTCTGCTTGCGCAGGCAGTAGAAGTTGTTCAAAACCAGAAAGGACTCCCTTGAACTGCAGGATGAATCGCTGGAAGTGTCAACTTCATAGAATAGGGACGCCTGCGGTGATGGGGCTTACGACCTCAGCACCCGCAGTTAGTCCAGGGCAACTGCACTATTTTAGCAATTGCCGCCAAGAAAGATCGGTGCGACAGGATAACATTCCAATGGTGCAGACAGGGACTATCCTACTCGGAAACGAAAGTCACTCTTTGAAGCGAACCTACAAGTCAAAAACCAAGCGGTACGCAGCAGGAAACAGCGTGAGCCTTCCGCTCTCGACGAGCTTGAGAAGCTCCCGCCCAGGTAACTCGAATACCTGTTTTGACCGCTCAACGATCATCGAGCATGAATCGGGATATCTTCGTATTGCCTCCCAAACTTCGGCAGGACACTCGAACGCCCCTGTAACCGACGTTTTGGGCGCGACCCAATAGCGCATCCCGAGGTATCCGTCCGACTTGAGGCGCTCCCAGTGAAAGATAGAGTCGCGACCTTCAATACGATAGATGACCGATCCACCAGGATGCTCGAACCTTTCTCGAAGCTCGTTCCATTCAAAGCCCAGCGCTCCTGCATAGCTGCGGAAAACCGTAAATATTCGGTCGTGCCGCCGCCGTGGAACTCTAGTGACTTCCTCTTCTTCGTTACTGCTTTCCTCCTCTTCTTCGTTACTGCTTTCCTCCTCTTCGAGCTGAGCGATTGGGATTAAACCAGTACCGTGCGTTTGTTCGTTTGCTTCATTCTCAGTGGTATCACGTTGATCAAAGGGAAAATCTTCGTCGCTCAACGTGAAGTGTTCCTCGAAATATTCGGCGATGAAGGCATCGTCTCGTTCGATGCAAGCATGGAATGCCTCTCTAACTCGGTTTTCATCAAACGATTTTGACAGTTCGTTTGCAAGGTGCTCGTAACACTTGCTCAGTTTTGCGCCGATGAAAATGTTCTCTTCATCCCATAGGACCGTTGGTGTAGTTGGCGTTCCAGCCGGCGCGCCGTCAAGGTATGGCATTACCTCAAGCTCGCCACTTTTGAAGTTTACGATTCGTGACCGCTCGAGTCGAAGAGCTGTTGAACGGACGCGTTGTGTTGTCTCTTCATCACTGAATGTGACTCTCCGGAGATACCAGCTCATCGTCTTCAGCCACGGAGGAGTGGTGCCTCCAGTTGCAGTCGGACGACGGATTATTCGGTACTCTATGGCCTCACCAAGGTCTTTGATCTCAGCAAAAGGAGCCTCTCGCATGATATCGGCCGAGAGCATCTGGAAATTTGCTGTTGCTGTCTTAATACTTGGATGGAGATCGGCCCACTTCGTCAGACCCTGCATCGTCAAGCGATACCTTATTTGCGAGGTGGGAGTCCACCGGTTGTCGAGTGTGAGCCAGTGCCCGCACTGCCTCCAGATGGCGCCGGGGTATTGCTTCAGAGCCGCACGCACGGCGTTGGACTGGCCTTCCTGGAGTTCTTGCCCGGAGGATAGCTGACCAAGCCAGGCCAGGACCGACTGCGCATCCGGCCGCTCACGCACGCCGAGGCACTGCCAGAGTCGCAAACCCCTGGCAGCCTCGTGGATGACAGGAACGTCAGGAAGTTCTTCGCTTTCGCTGCGGAAAACCTCCGGGGCACGCCTCCATTCGTACCTCGAAGTGAGCACCAGCGCTTCCTTGTGGAAAGCCTGACGCGAAGCCTCTATCGTCTCTGGCTGATAAGAGAGAATGCGGTCCAGAGCCTCGTACCACTTGAGGATCTCACTGAGTAGCGACTGGGGCTCACGTACCCGGGCCAGATACCGCAGACGCTCGAGGAGAGTATCGATCCTGCCGGGCTTATCCCGCACCCCTAGAAGGCGAAGAAGGGGTTCGGTCGCCTTGGTGTCCAGTTCAGATTTCACGAACGGCTCCACATGGAGAAGCGGTTCCGTCGCCGAGGTTCGCATATAGAGCTCAGCGGCTACCCGTGGTTGGTCGTTCGTATCGAAAAGGCAGGGTCGGGAAGAGAGAAGAGCTATCCATTCACTCACAACCTGACTACCGTATAGCCAAACAGAACGGCTATGTGTGTAGTTATATTCTGTCAGCCTAACGCAGGCATACTTTTCCCAGTCAAACCACTCCAGAGAGCGCACAAGTAATGAAAAGACCTTAGCCCACACTGCCTGATCTTCCCTGGCCTTCTTCTTCCAGAATTTTCTCACCTCCTCAGGAAAACCGTAATCAGTGATCTCCACTTGCCTCACTTGAGCGTAAAAATCAACATTCCCACTATACCCACGCGACTTCAAAAAGTCGCGAACTTTATAGATTTCCGAAGAATAATAAATGAATTGTTTTTCAATTAATGGTATTAGCGGAAGGAAGCCGCTTTTTTTCGAAGCCACCCACTTCTCCCACTGCTGGCGGGTGCACAGGCGAAACCCCTCGAAGTAAGCGTCATGCAAAAGGTGGGCTTGCTGCCAGGAGTGGGGCAGAAGGTCCTCGACCTGCGGGTCCTGCGTCGCAAGAAGGCCCTGCGCAAGGGATCGCTGCTGGCCATCCCGGGTGATGCAACGGAAGGTCTCAGGGGCCTTTGCGTCAAACGCCGCCAGAAGATGGGCCATCCGGACGTGGTCCTCGAGCGTTGGAGCCTCCTGGAAAAAGAGATGCCGGCAAGCCTGCGCGAGAAGCTTGCCCGTCTCGCTGGGACGGTCAAGCCCTATCTCGCGCAGCAGGTCATAGGCATTTTCTGGGTCCGGGCTATTTACCAGCTCACCCCTTTCAAGATACTCTATCCACTCCGGCTCCACAACCACCACCAAACTCGTGAGGAATGCCCAGGCTTCGTCGGAGAGGTGCTTGTACTTCTCGGGCAGTCGAACAACCTCATTGGCCGGGTGCAGCTCCCGGCTGCCCCCAACCGGAACAAGAGGAAGCTCCAGCAGGGGCTTCTCCTCCTGCCGGCTGGATCGCCATGCCGTATAGCCAACCTGGCTGCGGTGTCGCCACACCAGGCTCCAGAGTACCTGAAGGCCTTCAAAGTCACGAGGCCTTGGCACGGGTCTTATGTGCCGCAATTGCCCTACGACATCCTCCTCCCGGAGATTCTCCAGCAGCTCCCACTGGTCTAACCTTCTTCGAGCTTCTTCGGAGACAAGGGGGGAGAGGAGATCAAAACCGGGGGCTTCGAAGACCCGGAGTAGATCCGCTGGCTCCCACACCCTGTACGCCCGACGAGGGGGAGCAAGACAGTTCTCGCGAGGGGTCAGTTTCCCGTCAGCGGTCAGTAAAACCGGATGACTGCCGAGGGCCTCTTTGAAGGCTTTGCATAAAAGCTCGGATGCCTGGGCTTCGAGCGAACTGCCCTCCCGGGGCCTGGGAGGAAGCAGCTCGTAAGCGCGGGCACGCTCCTCCACAGGCAGATGCTGGTTTGCCAGCCACGCCACCATCGAACGCCCCGCAAGCTGCCCCAATCGGGTAAGCAGCCACCGATTGGTAGGCGAAATCGAGGGGTCTTTAATGCCGGACCGGCCCGGGTCCTGCAGAAAAGGCCCATTGCAGGAAAAAGGCATCTCGACCTCCACCCCCGTCGGAAGAACCGTATACAGACGCTGCGGCCCGCTCAGCCCCAGCACCACCTCCACCCGACAGGGAGGCAGGTTCAAATCCTCCACATCCCGTTCCTGGCGAATCTCCTGGAGGGCCTCCGCCGGAAAAGGCTCCTCCTCAGAAGCCAGGTACAGCACCTCAAAAGGCTTCCCGCTCACCAGCCGGATCACTTCGGAGCCAGGTACAGGGCCCTCCCGGACTCGCTCCTTGCGGATCGTTCGACCCTCGATCTCGAGCTCCTCGATGTGGCGAAAAAAGAGCAGCGAGGCAGGACTTTTTATCCACTCGCTGAAATTTTTTCGAAGATCATCCTTTCGCTTCTCATCCTGTACATGGACGGAAATCCGCGTCCAATCGCAGTCGGGCGCCTCCTCCATCCAGATGGGAAGCGTGAACCGCTGCTTCTCGAAACGGACGGCAAGCGTGGGTGTAAGGAGCTCAACGCTCTCTCCCAGGCTAAAGGTGGACTTGAACCCTATGCCCCGAAAGCCGATGGTATAGAGCGTGCGCTTATTCGAAAACCCAAACCGGCACAGCGAGGCAAATTCCTCCTCGGTAAAATCGTGCCCGTCATGCTCGAAGAGGAAAAGCTCCTCCTGTATCCGAACCGTAACCCGTCTTGCCCCCGCATCATCGGCGTTCTGGAGCAGTTCTGAAAGCACATGGCGCGGACTCTGCACCTGCCGGAAGAGGTGCTTCCAGGGGCCTGCCAGTTCCGGGTCTTTCTCGAGCTGCTCCCAGCGCTCGAGGGCTTTGCGCCTTACAGGCTCAAAGAACTCAGGCGGCTTTCGCCACATAGACCCCTCCCTGGAGCAAACGTACAATCGAAAGTCTCAATCTTCTTCAAAGTCGTAGCTGGTGAACTTCAGCGTTCGGCAGTTTTCTGTCACGACGCGCACGACCTGAGGGGGCACGCCATTCGGGACCGTAACCTGAATCTCCAGCGTCACCGAGACCTGGGCGCATGGGAGCGAAGATAGATTCGCCAGGACTTCTTCAGCGATGCGGCCTGCTTCTGCTCCGAGGCGAAGGGGACTCAGCGCCACACTGCCATGAAAGCGTTTGGGTAAGGTGGCAGTGCCGGGAACTCCCGCAACCGCAGGGGCGGCAGGTTCTCCCCCAGCCAGGGCAGTCCCCTGTGCCGCAGCGCTGGGCGCTACCCCCGTAGTAGCTGGACTGGTTTGTTGTTCTGCTTCGATCTGGCGTCGAGCGGCTTCGGGTTTGACGAGGAGCCCTTGCGGGTCCGAGTCTGACAGCGAGAGGTTCTGCCCGTAGCGCAGCCCGCGGTAGCGCCCGGTGGCCTCGTCGTAGCTGTCGGCATAGGCAAAGCCGTCTTGCTCCCAGGTGAGCAGGCGCACCCCATCGCGCACGGCGCGCACCAGCACCGCCGGCTCTTTGAGGCGCGGCAGGTACACATAGCGGGCGAAATCCTCCACCAGTTGTCGCACCTCGACATGATCGCCACGCCAGAGGGGGATGCGCTCGAGTTCCATGCGCAGGCGCGTGCCAGCCAGGCTCACAAGGAGCAGCTCGTCGTTGCGCAGCCGTTTGCTGGCCCGCACGGCGAGCGAATCCGCCCCTTGCAGGCGTAAAGCCTCGACATCCACCGCTACCTTCGGTTCCTGCTGCACGGGCACCAGCAACCAGCAATAGGTTTCCGGCAAGCGCGCTTCCACCGTTTTGTCGGCCGACTGCTTTTGCGCCTCCGCCTGGCGGACCTGCTGTGGGTCCAGGTTCAGCGCCTCTCGGTCGCTCAGAATCGATTCCCACGCCAGATAGCGCCGCACCGCCTCTTCCAGGTCCGAAAGCCGGGTTTCGTCCGGCCCCAAAAAAACAAGCGTGTTGCGATAGAGGCGCGGGGTAGAGCCCCGCATTTCGAGGATTTCCCTGGCTTTGCGGAGAGCGGCGCTGTCCGGATTGCCTCTGGCGTGGGGCGTAGAGGGACCCAGAACCACCAGGCGCGCTTCCATCTCATCGGGCACGTCGGCGCCCGACTGGGGGAAGGGATGCACCCCGTAAAAATCCCCGCGTTCGCGCAGGGCCTGGCGCACCCGCTTCTCGATTTCGTGGTGTACCCGATCGGGGTCGCGTTTGAGCTGTTCGGCCCGATCCTCGGCCAGCCTGGTGACCGTGGGCTGTGTGGCATACCAGTAGCGCGTGCCGTCGTGGTAGAGGTAGGTGGCTTCGCTGGCCAGCCGTCGGAGGGCATCCCCGAAGACCGCCACCGGCTCGCCGGGGAAGGCGCAGCCCAGCTTGATGCGGCGATCCTCGAGACCTTTGTGCGGCGCGCTCGTCACCGGCGCCGAACCCAGGAAGATCGTGCGCGCCACCCGCCGGCACGCTGAGTACTTGCCCAGATTAGGGTGGTCGCGGTCGAGCCGGACGGAGAGGGCATTCGGCCCATCCACATCCTTCTCGAGAATCGGTGCCCAGTGGTCGGGCAGGTAACGCGTCAGCTCGAACTGCACGCGCGGATCGTCCATCGGCAGCGTGGACGGGAGAATGAGCGGGCTGCGGTCGCCCCTTTCCCACAGCGAGTGAATCACCGCCGCCATGAGCCGCAGCACCCCCCGCGTGCGCTGAAACTTGAGCAGCGTGGACCAGTC
>NZ_JBMFOX010000037.1:0-9164 GCF_049969415.1 Hadarchaeum sp. (SeqCode) | reverse complement strand
GTATCCAAGTGAAGAAAAACGTTAGGCTCACTTATGGCCTCAATGATCTTTAAAGCTTGTTCTGCAGTGTTAAGAATGCTCGTCTCATAGCGATTGACGGGCTCAATGCCGAGGTGGACATCTTTCACGGCTGCAACCCGCGCTACCCGCTTAAGCATTGAAGCAATTTCGTTTAAAACCTTTATAGTCGGAGGAGTACTTTCTCCTAGCTTACTATAAATCACTCCGGTAAGGATTGGGCTTTCTAGATAAGCAACTACCTCTATAACTTGCAAGAGGAACTCTTCTGCCTTGCGTAGATCTTCAAGGCTAGTAGTTGGCGGAAGAACTGTGGAACAGGTGCAGGGTAATCCATGCTTTAGAAGGGCAAGCCGCAGGGCCGTGATATTGATTTCTTCAGGGTGAAGAATGGGAATTTCAATGAAATCCACCTTGGCTCTCGCCGCCTCGCGTATGGCTGTAGTCAAAGCCTCCGTTGAATAATCCCTGGCCCAGAGAAACGCATGAACCCCAAGTCGCATTTTTATCTCCGAAACCGTGTATAACGGTTGATGAAGTTGTACGGATAAGGTATAGGAATCACACTAGCTTGTGAAAGCCTTTCCACTTCATCCGGTTCAAGCTTCCAACCAACGCTACCGAGGTTTTCTTCTAGTTGAGCCAAAGTGCGGGCTCCGAAAATGGGGGCTGTAACCCCGGGCTGCCGTAGAAGCCAGTTAAGAGCTACTTGAGCAGGGGTCTTCCCCCGCTGAGCTGCTATTTCAGACAACACATCGATGATTCGCCAGGTGCGCTCGCTGGCCCGCTGCTCTGGAAGGTCCTCCCAACGGTCCCTTCGGCCAGCCCGACTATCTGGGGGAGGTGCTTGATCCCTTTTGTATTTTCCAGTAAGCCAACCGCCCGCCAAAGGCGACCACGCCAAAAATCCTAGCCCCTCCTCACGACATACTGGAAGGATCTCCCACTCCACGGTGCGCACAAGCAAACTATATTCCATTTGCGTGCTGACAATCTCTTCCCATCCGTGCAGGCGGCTGAGGAAGATGGCTTTTACCATTTGGCTTGCGGTAAAATTAGAAACGCCAATATAGCGCACCTTTCCCGTGCGCACGAGATGATCCAAAGTGCTCAGGGTTTCCTCTAGCGGCGCAGCAGCATCCCAACAGTGCAATTGGTACAAGTCAATATAATCTGTTTGCAAACGCCGTAAGCTTCCGTGAACCGATTCCAAAATGTGCTTCCGGGAAAGCCCCGTATCATTAGGTCCTGTACCAGTTGGAAAATACACCTTGGTAGCGACCACAAAGCGCGACCGGCCACCTCGGGATGCAAGCCAGCGGCCCAAAATTGCCTCAGATTCGCCTTTGTTGTAACTATCAGCAACGTCGAAGAAATTGCCGCCAGCATCGACGAACCTATCCAAGATTCTAAAAGCCTCGGCCTCGTTGGTAACCCAACCGAAGGTTTGGGTACCCAAACAAAGTTCAGACACCATAAGCCCTGTTTTTCCCAAATACCTATATTCCATGCGCCCTCCTTTCAAAGACACGGACGGACTTCTGGGCCACTGGGCCCCTCGATCACCCGTAAACCCAACCCCTCGCGTTTTACCCTTTCATAATCGTGGCCAGCTTGAGCCGGATAGACGGCAAAGAATATAAGAGGATCGTCACCGCAGTTGACCATCCTATGAGCATAGCCTGGGGGAATGTAGACCAAGGAATCCTGCTCAACCGGAACTGCTTTCGAGCCATCAGGGCCACGAAGAAGAAGAAAACCTTTCCCTGAAAGTACAAGATAAATTTCAGCACAGTTCGGATCTCGATGATAGTGACCTTTGGTCATGTAATATTCCTGCCCAACTTTTCCGGGGTAGAGCACAGTGCTCGACCAAATGAGTTCCCCAGTTTTCTCGGGTATCCCCTCGACTTCATAAACTTCGTAAATCACAGGGTCGCTTAAGCGCAAAAGCTCCGCTACCATATTCTGTGAAGCAAAAACTTCAACCATGTCGCTTAGTTTTCGTTCCCACCGCCGCGCTCCTTGAATCACCCCGTTCGAGAGGCTAAACTTAAAAATGTTGCCCATTTGACTTATTCCCACTGTAGACGAATGTGTTTAATCAAAAGAAATTCATTCAAGGCGTGTTCCGAGAGCTCAAACCCGAATCCGCTTTCCTTCCACCCAGCGTAAGGATACTCCACCTCACCACCCACAACATTGTTGATCCCAACCGTCCCGTGTTCGAGCAACTCGGCGGCTCGAAGAGCCTTCCCAAGATCACGCGTATAAAGGTAAGCTACAAGCCCATATCGAGAATTATTAGCGAACCTTATCGCATCTTCCCAGGATTCTACCGCCATAATTGGTGCTACTGGCCCAAACGTTTCCTCTTGCAGTACAACCATTTCGTGGCTCACATTTACAAGAACCGTGGGCTCGAAGAAGAAACCCTTCTCAAATCTTGCAGGGATCTTGCCTCCATAAACAATTTCGGCACCTTTGGCCACAGCGTCCTCGATATGGTGAACAACTCGCTGGCGCGCCTCATTATCAATCATAGGGCCAAGATCTGGATCAGTCAATCCCGGACCAATAGTAAGCTTTTTTGTATGTTCTACAAACAACTGGACAAACTGGTCGTAAACGGAACGTTCAACATAAATTCGGTTTATACTGTTGCAAACTTGTCCCATGTTACGGAAAGCTCGATAAACGCCTCCCTTCACTGCAGCCTCTAAATCAGCGTCTGCAGCAACGATCAAGGGACAGTGGCCTCCAAGTTCCAAAGTCAGCCGCTTGAGGCCCGCAGAAGCTAGGCGCATTAACATTTTTCCTGTTTCCGTTTTCCCAGTAAACGTGATTTTTCGAATGTCAGGATGGTTGACCAAGATTACGCCAACATCCTGACCACCTCCGTGAACAAGATTGACCACTCCCTCTGGAATACCTGCTTCCACAAGGCATTTCACAAATTCGGTCACCGCAAGAGGGGTTTTGCTGGAGGGTTTAATAACCACAGTGCACCCCGCTGCCAAAGCCGGAGCTACTTTCCAAGCCGTGAGCAGAACAGGATAATTCCAAGGTGAAATGACCGCTACGGGCCCTACAGGATAACGTTTTACCAAATTTACAATCCTTGGATGATTTGGAGCACGCCATTCACCCACTGGAAGGTCTGCACGGCTTGCAAAGAACCTCAGAGCTTTAACTGCCGCTTGTACTTCCCCTTTGGCTTCCCTGAGGGGTTTCCCCTGCTCCCGAGTAATAAGCTCGGCTATTTCCTCAGTTTTTCTCTCTAGCTCCAAAGCTGCGTTAGAAAGAATTATCGCCCGTTCAGACGGCAGGCTTCGCGACCAAACCTTAAAGGCTTCCGCAGCAGCTTTACAAGCAAGATCCACCTCCTTTTCAGAGGCTTTTGGTACTTCGGCAAAGAATTCCTCCGTAGCCGGGTCCTGAACACGGATAGCCCCGCCCATCCCTTCTTTAATCCATTGTCCCCCAATTAACATCATTTCCTCGCTCCCCTTCATTACCAGCTTATCTTACAAGAAGGGCAATGATAGCTTGGCAAAACTCAGGAAGATCGTCCGGAACGCGACTTGTTACAATCCGCCCGTCTACAACCACTGGTTCATCCACGTAATGCGCCCCGGCGTTTATGAGGTCGTCTTTGATAGCTACATAGCCAGTCATTCTCTTTCCTTTAGCGAGCCCCGCGGAAATTAAAACCTGAGGGCCATGACAAAGAGCAGCTATCACCTTTCCAGAATTAGCATAGTGCTGCACGAGTTCCAGTACTTTACGATTCGTCCGTAAAGCATCCGGAGAGTATCCTCCTGGAATCACCAAAGCATCCATCTCCCAAACCTTTGGGTCGTCCAGAGTGGCGAGAGCAAACCTCCTTCCTTGTTCGTGCACCAAAGGAGGGACAGTAGTACCAAATCTTCCTGTCACAAATTTATCTGGAAGAGCAGGCCTTGTGTGAAGGCCTTCTTTGAGAGCTAGAATATAACAACTAGCCCCTTCTTCACTTAGGCGCAAAAGAGGGTACCAGAGTTCTATGTCCTCAAACTCGTGCGCCACGATAAACAGAATTCGCTTTGTCTTAAGCCTATCCATCATCCACCTCCTCCTTTTTCAAGAGACGAAAGGCGTTGAAAAATGCCTCGTAAAGCCTCGTAAGTTTCGAGAAATATCTTATGAAGTTGCGCATAAGTTTTTATAGCTGGCCCAGGTTCTATTATTTCTTTGACTTTTACAAAACTTTGCGCTGCTTTAACAAAGTCCGAAATAAGTTCTACCCCGACAGCCCCAGCCATAGCTGCCCCCAACGCAGTAGCCTCTAGGGCTAAATCAGTGACGTGGAGTGTAGTTCCAAGGGCATCGGCAATGATCTTTGCCCAAAGCCGACTCTTGACCCCACCGCCGATAGCTCGCATTTCGTGAAAGTCAACACCCAGTTCCCTCAGAGCAAGAAAAATGGTTCTGAGGTTAAGAGCTACTCCTTCGTAAACGGCACGGAGAAAGTGAGCTCTTTTATGTTTTTTAGTAATCCCCAAGAAGACACCGCGGGCACTGGGATCCCAGTAGGGACTGCGCTCTCCCATAAGATAAGGAAGAAAGATCAAACCTTCACACCCAGGTGGTATTGTCTCCGCTTCACGCTCAATGAGGTCGTAGGGAGTGAGCCCCAACCATTCTGCTACATTGATTTCCAAAGTTCCAAACGCTTCTTTTGCCCACTCCAAGGAACTTCCAGCGTTGTGCATCGTACCATTCGGAGAGTAAAGATTAGGATCGAGATGGGGCCACGTGAAGGTTCGCATCTTGGGGTCCAATATAGGCTCAACACTTGCCCCAGCCACCCAAGCTGAAGAACCGAGGTAAATGTGACCTATTCCAGGTTGAATCACACCAGCCCCTGCGGTGGCACAGACCCCGTCACCACCTCCCGCTACCACAGGTAATCCTGTAGGTAAACCAAGTTTTGCACTAGCTTCTTTAGTTACTTCACCAACCACTGCACAAGAGGGATAAATTTCAGGAAGAACTGTCTCTGGGATTTCTGTTGCTTTAAGCATTCGTTCATCCCATTGCTTAGTTCTTATGTCAAGTAGCCCCGTCCCGCAAGCGTCTGAATAGTCCGTAATGTATTTGCCTGTGAGCCGACAAATAATAAAATCTTTAGCTTGGAGAAACTTGAAAGTCTGACGAAAAACCCGAGGAATGTGTCTTTTGATCCACATAATTTTAAGCGCGGAATAAGCAGGACCTACACGATGCCCTGTAATATAATAAATCTCTTGCAAATCAAGCTTTTTGAGTAAGCTTTCGTATTCCAAAATAGCACGCTGATCTGCCCAAATAATTGCACGTCCTAAAGGAGTCCCAAGGTGGTCTACAGGCACACATCCCATCATTTGTCCTGAAAACACTATACAGGCAATATCATTAGGCGAAATATTAGCACGGGCTAGTACACCTCGAGTGCTCACGATTATAGCATTCCACCATTCTTCCGGATCCTGTTCTGCCCAAGTAGGATAAGGATAATAAGTACTGTATGGTGCAAAAAATGTTTCCTGTACCCCGTTTTCACAGTGCACTAAAACTGCTTTATTTCCCGTTGTACCCAAATCATGCGCGAGGATAAATTCTTTTTTCATAGTGTTAATTTTTATTTACCAATTGGTATCAACCCCTTAATAAAATATTTTTGTAAAGCAATAGTTATAATAACCGGAGGCAATACAGCCAGAACAGAAAGAGCAGAAATATCCCACCACTGTGGCCCCCGTTGGAAGTGTTGCGCAGCTATCAAAATCGGCATGGTTTGAGCCCGTGAGAACGTCAAAATAAGCGCGAACAAGAAGTCATTCCAGGCAAAAACGAAACAAAGCAAGAACGTTGCAGTTAGGCTCGGCGACAGCATTGGGATCACGATGTGAAACAAAATGGTCAACGGGCCCGCACCGTCTACTAACGCCGCTTCTTCAATTGAGCGCGGGAGTTGACTCAAAAAGTTGGATAGAATCCACACAGAAAGTGGCAAGTTAAAAGCAGTATAAACTAATATCAACCCTAAATGGTTATCGAGTAATCCTAACGTTTGATACATGCTATAAATAGCGAAAACAATAATAATTGGAGGCATAATTCTTTGAGAAACAAACCAAAATATAATATCGTCATTTTTCATGAAAAAAAATTTAAAACAAAAACGTGTTAAGGCATAAGAGGCTGCCAGTCCTAATAATGTAGAGCATAGAGCAGAGATAGATCCAATAATTAAACTATTTGCATAAGGTTTAAGTAAAGTATCTTTTTCAATTGTAAATATGCGAACCCACCATTTCGATGTGGGCCTAAAATCAAGCCATGGAATAAACTTAGGCCCCAAATATACATCAAGCTTGTCTTTGAAGGATGTGGTAATAAGCCAAAAAAGCGGTGCAATCACCACAAAACTCCATGCTATAAGGAAACAGTAAATACTACCTAGCCTGAGAAACCTTAATCCTTGGCGAATAGTTTTAGTTGACATAACTACTCCAGCCTAATACCCCGCAAGCTACGCGTAAGTATAGTAAAAAACATGGCAGCTATTAGCACCATGAAAAACAGGCTAAACGCGATGGTGGCCCCGTAAGCCAAGTCAAAAGTCCTAAAACCAACATTATAGCCAAATAAAGTAAGGCTTTCCGTTGCTTGCCCAGGACCTCCTCCAGTAGTGATATATATAATGTCCACAATTTTAAAACATTCGATGGTTCGGAGAAGGAACGCGGCGATTGATGACGGAGCTAAAAGCGGCATGATCACATATATGAACTGTTTCCAGCCGCTTGCGCCATCAACTTCCGCAGCCTCTAAGTAATCTTTGGGAATTGCCTCAAGACCAGCATAAAGAAGGAGGAACATAAACGGTGTCCACTGCCAAACATCAATCAATACGATAGAGTAAAGAGCGACATGGGGATCAGTAAGCCAACCAACCGGCGACAAGCCCGCTCGTTTAAGCAGACCCGCGATCGGACCCCGCCCTACATCGAGGATCATCCTCCACGTGTAGCCCACAGCAATAGGTGTTAACAACATGGGTATTACATATAGGACTCGGAAAAAACCAGACCCAAAAGGTCGTTGATAAAGCAATGAGGCTAAAATCAAACCTAATACATATTCAGCTGTAACTGCTATAACGACTATTTTTAATGTTACCAAAACTGCGTTCCAAAACCGCTGATCTTGTAATAAACGTTGCCAATTAGCTAAACCTGCAAATTTAATAAGCATTTTCCCTTCGCTAAAGATTACTTGGCCAAACATTAGCATTAATGTGAAAAATAATGGAAAAATCGAGAACAAAAGTACAATAAGCACTCCAGGTGTTAGCAATAATCTTTTTTCCCAGCGCCCCAAAATATTCATGGTTTTTATATAACAAAGGGCCCCGTGTCAAGCACGGGGCCCTTTCCTCCGCTCCCCCTACTTTGGCGGCAACCCTAAGGACAAGCGATAGTATAACAGTTGTTTATCGCGCCCAAGAGAGTCAGTAATCTGGTTCCAGATTTGAGCCACCTCATCGAGAGCAGCCTTTGGCGAAAGCTCCCCCGCAACCACGCGCGACAAAGCTCTGTCCACCGCCTCAAAGTAGCGAGCCTGTCCGGGAATCCGCAGGTCAGGCTGCACGTTTGGATGTCCGATCGTGTCCTTAATTGCCTTAAGATAGGCCTCCGCAGCCTCGGGACTAAAGCCCATGCCAATCCATCCAGACAACTTTTCAAAATGACTGTATCTATAAGGGTTAAATCCGGTTTCAGAAGTGGTAACGCTAACATAGCTGTTCTCTGGACGGCTCAGATATGAGATGAAATCATAGGCAGCTTCCTTGTGCTGGCTGTTGTGGGCAATCCCCGCTACCCACCCACCAAAAGCAAGGTAACCAGCCTGATTGGGCTCGGGGAGTTTAACCCACTGCCCTTTAGCAAAGTTCCAAACTTCGTCGGAGCCAGGAAGCACCGCGTATCCAACTTTCCCCCGCACGGTAGACTCTTCGCCCGTCTCAGAAATTACACCGATGTCGCCCCAGTCAATAGCCATGGCAGCCAAGCCAGCGGCAAATATGCTACGGATTTCTCCGGAGTCCATGTTAATCATGCCGGGCACGCCGTACTTTATTATCTCAACGTAGTCTTCCAAAGCGCGCACATGACCAGGAGAATTAATGCGCGGTTCCATGGTTTCCGGATCAAAAAAGAGCCCGCCAGGTTGCCCAGGCAGAGCAACATACCCTACCGCACGAGAGAAGAAGCACCAGTCAGCTTGTCCAGCATAGCGACGTGGCTCAACCACGCCGTACTCGATTTCGCCATCACCATCCCAATCCCAGCCGTTAAAAAACTCGGCTATATCTCTGACTTGCTTCCAGGTCTTAGGCGGAACAGGAAGATCATAACCGTACTTTTCCTTGAATTTGGCTTGATACTCAGGGTTTTCTAACGCATCTTTGCGGTAATAAAAGATGTGACAGTCACCATCGAGCGGAACTGCATAAATTTTGCCTTCCCAACTTACAATGCGCTCGCGGTAGACCGGAAGGATGTCATCCCATTGGATGTAGGGATCGTTAGCGATGAAGTCGTCAAGAGGAACCAAAAAGCCAGCAGCGGCAAAGTCTGGAAGCCATGCGGCAGGGAAAATTACAATATCATATGCGGCTACGCCCATGCTAAACGATGCATACATTTTAGTATACAGTTCGCCCCATGGAGCTGTAATTAAGTTAACGCGAGCACCCGTTGTTTTCTCCCAGTCGGGAGCAAACATCATGACAGGTTTTGCGATGTAAGGGGGCGGTTGAGTAAACACCGTGATCGTCACGCCCTCAAACTTACGCGCCGCTAACCCACTAACCACAACCAAAACAACCAAACCCACTATAACTGCTAGACGCCGCATACGAAACACCTCCTTACATCTGATCCTTTTAAGCTGAACTTTTTAATCCGCTTGCGAGTCCCGTTTATCACCTCCCTTTTGATATGGGCTAATAAGCTTTGCTTAATAATATTACTGCCCTCCAACCCCTTTGTCAAGTAAGCGGAAGGAGAGAAAGCGGGCACCCTACACGAATCCTCTCCTAAAGGGAAAACCAAACA